>DASVFC010000674.1:0-2868 GCA_036380235.1 Vicinamibacterales bacterium | reverse complement strand
GCGCTTCGTCGAGATGCTTCGCAGCATGCAGAGCCACACGCAGTTCATCCTGATCACGCACCACCGCAAGACGATGGAGATCGCCGACCGGCTGTACGGGGTGACGATGGAGGAGCCGGGTGTGTCGAAGCTGATTTCGATTCAGCTCAACTAAAACGGTTCCAGAGATAGGCCTAATCTCTTCCGCGTTGAGGCCTACTTCTTCTGCTCCGCGATCCAGCGGTCGACGCGTTTTTCGAGGATCGTCAACGGCAACGCGCCGCCGCCGAGGACGGTGTCGTGGAACCCGCGGATGTCGAACTTCGCGCCGAGCTCTGACTCGGCTCTGCGGCGAAGTTCCTGAATCCTGAGCATGCCGATCTTGTAGCTCGTCGCCTGGCCCGGAATGACGAGATAGCGGCGAATCTCGGAGCGCGCCTGCGCCTCGGTGGTGGCCGAATTGTCGAGGAAATACTTCACGGCCTGTTCTTCTGACCACCCCTTCGCGTGCATGCCGGTGTCGACGACGAGCCGGATGGCGCGCCAGATTTCCGAGCCGAGACGGCCGAAGCGCGAGTAGGGATCCTGATAGGTGCCCGGCATCTCGCGGGCGAGCCATTCGGCGTAAAGGCCCCAACCTTCCGAATACGCCCCGAAGCCGGCCTGGCGGCGGAACGTCGGCACGCTCGTCAGCTCCTGCGCAATCGCGATCTGCATGTGGTGACCCGGCAAGCCCTCGTGATACGCGATCACTTCCAGTTCGTGCTTGGGCATCGCCTTCATGTCGGAGAGATGCGCGTAATAGACACCTGGTCGCGATCCGTCCGGCGTGCTTGGGAAGTAGTGCTGCGCGGCGCCCGGCTGCTCACGGAACGCCTCCACGCGCCGTACGACCAGGTCGGCCTTCGGCAGGATGCCGAAGTACTTCGGCAGCACCGCCTTAATCTTGTCGATGGCCGCAGTCGCGTCCTTGATATACGCCTGCCTCCCCTCGTCGGTGTTCGGGTAGTAGTAGAGCGGGTTGTCCTTGTTGTCGCGCAGCTCGGCGAAAAACGCCTGCAGGTCGCCCTTGAAGCCGACCTCGTTCCTGATCGCCTCCATCTCACCGCGCAATCGCTTGACTTCGGCGAGGCCGATTGCGTGAATCTGATCGGCGGTCATCGCGGTAGTGGTCATCGCCGCCAGCCGCTCCGCGTAGTACGCCGCACCGTTAGGAAGCGCGTGCACGCCGGCGGCACGTTCCGCGGCTTGCGAGCGATCTTCCTTCTGCCACGCGATCAGGGACTCAAAACCGGACTTGAACGGGCCGGTCAGCGCGGCCTGCACTTCGGTGAGCAGCGTCTTGGCACGGGCGTCGGTGAGCACGCCCTTCTTCTGCAGCGCGGCAATCTTGGCCTTCGCGTCCGCCCAGATCGCGCTATCAGGACCGTCGGTGAACGGCGCGCCGGTGATGATCTTGGTCGACTCGTCGATGACGAAGTCGTAGGCGAAGCGAGGCGGCCGCACGCCGGCGGTCGCATTCTTTTTCGACGTTTCGATCAACTGCCGCAAGGCCCGTCCCGACTCGCGAATGCGATTGACGTAGCCCTCCATGTCTGCGGCATCGTCGACGCGGTGAAACGCGATCAGCAGCTGCGGCAGGAATGAGTGAGTGCCCGTCATCTGGTTGAAGATGTAAGCGTTAGCGCGGAACCGCGCCGCGGCTTCGGCTTGTTCGAGCTGGTAGATCCAGACGTCGTACGACGTTTGCGCTTCGGGTGTCAGCCTGGCGTAGTCGAACGACTTCCGCATTTCCGCCGTCGCGTCACGCAGCCACGCCAGCTGCTTGTCCTGCGCCGCCAACGACATGTCGTCGATGCCGTTCGCCTTCTGTCCAAGGAACGTCTGCTGGATCGGACTGAAGGCGAGCTGTTCCTTGAACTTGGTCTCGAACCAGGCATTGATCCGCGCGGTCTCATCGGCGCCTGGCGCCTGCGCATGAGGCGACGTAACCGCCATGATCGACAGGGCGCAGACCGAAACGCACAACGTAAGAACTCGGGCCATGCCCCAACATAACATGCTGGCTGAGGGGACCTACGGTAGGGCCGAATCGGTCCATGCTTACGGATTCGATCGTTCTCCAGCCAATCGAGCCAACGCCCACTCCAACACCGGGTCGCGGCCGCTCGCAAAATCACTCTCGGTCACAGGAACGATGATGTCCGGCACGATGCCGTTGTCTTCGATGACCTGATTGCCTGGCGTGTACTCGATCCATCGCGAGACCGTGTAAGACCAGCCCTCTGCCAGCGGGAAGGTGCCGGGGTTGCCGGTGGAGCCGGCGGTCCGGTCGCCGACAAGCATCACGTTCGGCATTTCGCCCATCGCCATGACGAAGCTCTCGTTGCTGCTGGCGCAACGGCTTCCGATCAGGAGCAGCACGTTGCCGGCAAACTGCCACGGACCGCGCGGGCTCACGGTCCGATCGATCGGTGGCCCGAAGTCGGTGTGCGCAGGTCCGTTACGGAACCTGACGTAACCGGCGCGGATAATTGATTGCGTGAAACGTCCGGCAATTTCGAAGGCGAGTTGATCGTTGCCGCCCTGATTCATTCGTACATCAAGAATCATCGCGGGCGCGCCGCGATAGCGCTCGAACGCGGCGTCGAAATCCGCCGTGCGGATCGCCTGGCTGCCCCACCCGCCGATGGCGATGTAGGGAATGCCGTTCAGCTCCCCGTGCCCCCAGTCGATTTGTCCCTGCGTCCAGCCCGCACGGCTTCGATATCGATCGAACACGACCCGATCCCAGTTCGCGAAGACCTGTGGCCTCAAGGTCGGAATCTGCGCACCGGAAGGATCGCGCAGCGTCACGTGGCCGTCGTGCAGCGTGCCGAGCATTTCACG
>DASVFC010000673.1:0-3566 GCA_036380235.1 Vicinamibacterales bacterium | reverse complement strand
GATCACGATCACCGACGAAGAGATCCGTGAGGCGCTTGCCGAAACCGTCAACGTCATAGTCGACGCCGTGCGCGTGGCGCTCGAGCGCACGCCGCCGGAATTGTCGGCCGACATCGTCGATCGCGGCATCGTGATCACCGGCGGCGGCTCGCTGCTCCGCAACCTCGACAAGCGCCTGCGCGAAGAGACCGGCCTGCCGGTGTCGAGCGCGGAGGATCCACTGTCATCCGTAGTGCTGGGCGCTGGCAAGATGCTGGGCGAGTTCGATCTGCTGCGCAAAATCGCGATTGATTAACGGTTCCCGGCTCCCGGCTCCCGTTTCCCGACGGTAATTCAGTCATGGCAGTCGCGGACATCAAACAGCGGCCCGGACTTGCTCTTGGCGCTGCCATCCTGTTGCACGTGGTCCTGATCTCTGCCCAGGTCAACACCGCGTCTGGAATTCCGCTGCTCCAGGTCGTGACGTTCGGCGCGTTTTCAGAAGTGCAGCGCGGCACGATGGCCATGATCGACGGCGTGCGCGGGATGTGGTCCGGCTACGTCGCGCTGCAACAGGTGCAGGAAGAAAACGCTGCCCTGAAGCAGGAACTGCAGACGCTGCAAATTCGCCTGCAACAGGAGCGTGCCGAAGCGCAGCGTACAGATAACCTGCGCCAGCTGCTCGAACTGCGCGAGCGCGCTCAACTCGACACCACCGCCGCAGAAGTGATCGCCGGCCCGGCGAGCCCCGACTTCCAGACTGTTACCATCGACAAAGGATCGTCCGAAGGTCTGGCGACCGACATGGCAGTGATCTCGCCGGCCGGCGTCGTCGGCCGCGTCATCATGCCCAGCCGCCGCGCCTCCAAGGTGCAACTGTTGATCGATTTGAACGCCGCGGCCGGCGCGCTGATCGAGCGCACACGGGTTCAGGGCGTCGTCGTCGGCGCGGGCAGCGGCATGCTGCGCATGCGTTACGTGCCCGGCACCGCCGACGTCAAGACCGGCGATCTGGTCGTCACCTCGGGCATCGACGGCATCTACCCGAAAGGGTTCGTGATCGGCACGATCGACAGCGTCGCCGGCAACGTCGGCGAGTATCACGAGATCACCGTGCGGCCGGCAGTGGATTTTGCGCGGATTGAAGAAGTCCTGATTGTGCGCACTCCTGCGCCGTCTCGCGACACGACCGGAAGCGGGGCAGGCGAGGGTGACAAGTGAGAAGCGCCGCCGCGCTTGCGGCGATCTTCATCGCCTTGGCGGCGCAGACGACGCTGGCAGGGTACGTGTTTCGATCGAGCACGCCGATCGACATGGTGTTGATCGTGGTGGTCTACGTTGGCATCAAGTCGGGCCCGGTGAACGGGCTGCTGGCCGGCACGGTCGCCGGGTTGATTCAGGACGCGCTGGCGGGCGGCGTGTTGGGGATCGGCGGCTTGGCCAAGACGATGGTGGGGTTCATGTCGGGGGTGCTGGGCACGCAGTTCATCGTGACTGCCCCGCTGCCCAGGTTCATGCTGCTGCTGGTGGGGACGGCGGTGCACGCGGCCATCTTCATGGGCCTGTACACGTTGCTCGACCTCCGGCAGTTTCCGGCAGCGTACCCCTCGATCGTGGGGCAGGCCATCGGCAATGCCTTCGTCGGCGTGATTGCGTTCCAGATGATCGAGTGGTTTCCGGGGTTCGTTGACCGGCGTCGCGCCGGCCGGTTTTTGAGACGATAATTACGCCATGGCGATTGCCGAAGACCGACGGCGGCTGACCACGCGCCTCAACGTCCTGAGGGTGGCGATCGGTGTCGCTTTCTGTCTGCTGGCGTGCGGGTTCTGGTTCTTCCAAGTGGTGCAGCACGCCAAGTTCAGGGAAATGGCGGAGAACAACCACCAGCGCACGCTGACGCTCCGCGCCCCGCGCGGGGTGATTTTCGATCGCAACGGCCGCCTTCTCGTCGAGAATCGCAACTCCTTCAACATCTCCATCGTCCGCGAGCACACCAAGGACATCGAGCGGACCATCCGCGTGTTATCGAAGGTGACCGGTGTCGACGACAAGTCCCTCCGCGAGATCGTCGAGCGCCATCGCCGCGAGCCGAGCTATCGGCCCGTCGTCGTCATCCCCGACGCCACGCTCGCGCAGGTGGCGGCAGTCACCGCGCGACGGCTGGATTTCGAGCTGCCCGACGTCATCGTCCAGGAAGTGCCGACGCGCGAGTATCCGGATGATTCCATGGCGGCGCATCTGATTGGCTATGTCGGCGAGGCCAACGAAGATCAGATGACCGCCGACGGCGTCACTACGGGCTCGATCGTCGGTCAGTTCGGCATCGAGCGCGTTTACAACAAGCTGCTAATGGGCGTGGACGGCGCGAAGCGGGTGGTGGTGAACAGCGTTGGCCGCGAAATTCGCACGCTCGAAGAGATACCCCCGGTGCAGGGCCGTCGCGTGCAGTTGACGATCAATTACGCCATGCAGAAGGCGGCCGAAGACGCGCTGCGAGCGTATGGCTATTGGGGGTCGGCGGTCCTGCTCGAGCCGAAGACCGGAGAAGTGCTGACGCTCACCAGCCTGCCGGCGTTCGATCCGAATGATTTCGCAACCGGCATCGATCGCGCGACCTGGCAGCAGCTCAACACCGACAAGCTGCGGCCGCTGCAGAATCGCGCGATCCAGGGACGCTATCAACCCGGCTCCACGTTCAAGGTCGTGGTTGCGACGGCGGCGCTCGAGGAAGGCGTGATCACGCCGGAACGCACGATTTACTGCCCGGGCGGCGGCACATTCTATGGCCGCTTCTTCAAGTGTCACCTCGCCGGCGGCCACGGCAGCATCGCCTTGCGGAATGCGATCGAAAAGTCGTGCAACACCTACTTCTATACCGTCGGCAACATGCTCGGCGTCGATCGCATGTACAAGTGGTCCGAGAAACTCGGCCTCGCGCTCAAGAGCGGCATCGATCTGCCCAACGAAGTCGAAAGCATCGTGCCCTCGAGCGAGTGGAAGCTGAAACGCACCGGCGAACGCTGGTATCCCGGTGAAACGATTTCCGTTGCGATCGGACAGGGCCAGCTGTCGGTGACGCCGATGTCGATGGCGGTGATGATGGCGACCGTTGCCAATGGCGGCACTCGCGTCGTGCCGCGCATCGTCAAGGCAATTGATGAAGGGCAGGGCTGGAAGCCGGTGGAGCCGCCGCCGTCGCCGTGGCAGCCGTTCCAACTCAAGCCCGAGACTATTTCCGCGGTTCGCGACGGCTTATGGCTGGCGGTGAACGGCGCCGGCACGGCCGGCCGCGGCCGCATCGCCGGCCGTGACGTGTCGGGCAAGACCGGCACTGCGCAGGTGATCTCGAACGAAGGTAAAGAGCGCGCGCGGGGCAAGACCGATCGCAACCTCAACGATCACGGCTGGTTCGTCTTCATGGCGCCGCGCGACAACCCCGAGCTGGCCGGGGTCATCTTCGCCGAGCACGCCGAGCACGGCTACTACGGGGCGTCCATCGCCAAACACATCATCGACACGTACTACGCGAAGAAGGAAGGCCGTCCGCTGCCGGAGCTGGTTTTGCCGGGACCCAGCAAGAACGTGAT
>DASVFC010000672.1:0-3714 GCA_036380235.1 Vicinamibacterales bacterium | reverse complement strand
GGCAGCGATGTACCAGCGAACGCCCGAGCGCGATGCAGTCGCAATTGACGGAGCGATCCGACACGCGATCGACGTCGCCGGCCGAGTGGCTTCCGAGCGAAGCTGGGTCAAGACACTATGGGCGCGGCGCTGAGTGCGATCCTGGCTGCGGCCGTCGCCGAGTGGCGCGCGATTGAGGTCGCGCAGCTGCAATTCTGGCAACGCGACGCCGCACAGCTGATCATCGTCGGCCTGCTGGCGGCGGCGTTGCTTGTCTTGATTGTCCGCGCGGCGGTTACGCGCCGGCCTGGCCGGCACCACGTGGTCCTGCCCGCGATCCTGAAAGTCAGCGCCCCGCCACGGCTGGCCTGGACCCGCCACATCCCGGTGATGTTGTTCGGCGCCGGCCTGCCGTTCGCGTTGTTAGCCGTCGCCGATCCCTATACGTCGCTCGTTGCCGAAGACGTCACCTATCCCGGCCGGCGGATTGCGTTGATGATCGATGCGTCCGACAGCATGCAGACTTCGTTCAAGGCGGAGACGCTCAACACTCGCAACGATGTGCAGCCGGCCTTTTTTACCACCGTCGCCGCGGCGCAACGGTTTGTCGAGCTGCGGCGAAAAGGCAAGTACCGCGACTTGATGGCGCTGATCGAGTTCGGCAGCCGGGCCTACGTGATCACGCCGTTCACCAGCGACTACGACAACCTGCTTCTGAGCATGGCGCTGATTGGCGATCCGGTTGAGTTCTCGCTGTTTCCCGACTCCGGCACGGTAATCGCGAGCGCACTCGAGGAGAGCATCGAGATTTTCAGGGCCTTCGATTTCCTCGAGGCTTCGGGAAACCTGATGGTGATCTTCACCGACGGTGAAGACACAACGCGCATCGTGCATGGCCGCAGCCTGGACGACATACTCAAGAGCGCGGTCGACAACAAGATTCCGCTGTACTTCGTCCGCACCAACTACGACAAGGAGTTCGGCGAGGGCATTCCGGATGCGCAATGGCGCGCCGCCGTCGAGCGTACCGGAGGCCGCTATTACGTTGCCAAGGATGAATCGACCCTGATTGCGGCGATCGACGACATCGATCGAGAGGCCGTGGGCGCGATCGCGGCGCGGCAATATTCGAGTCAACAGCCGCGGTTCACGCTCTTCGCGCTGATCGCCTTCGCGTTCTGGTCGAGCGCCGCCGGATTGAAAGTGTTGTCATCATCATTTTCGAGGGTGCCGTGATGCGCGCAGTAATGTTTCGTGTGACGATCGCGGTCGCACTAGCGATCGCAGCCTGGCTGAGTTGGTCGGAGGCACGGCTCGCTGAACGTGTGGGAGATGCGAAAGAGCACATCGCCACGCTGCGATTCGCTGACGTGCCGGTGGATCTGGAAGCCGACTCGACGCTCGCTGACTATCTGCCGGGACGGCGGCGTGCCTCGGATGATGTGCGTGTGGCCACCGCATCGGTAGCTTACTGGCTGGGACGTTACGACGCGGTCACCCCGGATACCGATAACGCGGAGGCGGATGCCGAAGTGCTGCTCACCGCAGCGAACGCGTCGTTTCGAGCCGCACAGCGCGATCCCGGAAGCGGGCTCGCGGCGGTACAACGGCTGGACGGCGTCCTCAATGCTTACGCATCGGCGTTGAAAGCATCGCCACGTGGTCGCGATGCCGCATACAACTACGAGTACGTCGCCCGCTTGCGCGATCAGGTCGCGCGATCGCAAGGCAAACCGACCAAGCCGCAGGCCGTGCCTTTGGCCGCTTCTGCCGGTGATCTGCCGGCAGGTCCCACCATTCATGGCCGCCCCGGTGCGCCACCGCCGGAAACAAAAATGGAAGAACTCCAGATGCTGGCGCCGATGGAATACGGCGATCGCGAGGCGCAGCCGGAAGCAACGCCTGGCGGCAAGCGCGAGCGCAAGGGGTGAGCACGTTCGTCTTCGGCGCGCCACATTTCCTGTGGCTTCTCGCCGTACCGGCGCTGTTGTTCATCGCCTGGCTCTGGCGTTTCTGGCGACGGTTGTCCGAGTTGCATCGCTTTCGCGCCCGTCGATCGTTGCCGGTACGCGAGCGGTTCGCGATCGGCGGCGATCTGTGGCCGTGGCTGTTCCTGACGCTGGCGCTGGCGTCGCTCGTTGTTGCCGCCGCACGGCCGCGCGGCGTGACCACGCGAATCTCGCGCGCCGGCCTCGACATCGTGGTGCTGCAGGATGGCTCGGCGTCGATGCATGTGGAGGATTCCTCCGCCTTCGCGGCTGCCGACGCCACAGAATCCGGGCGAGACGTCGCGTCGTCAGGCCGTGCGGCGACGCGATGGCAACGATCGATGACGTTCCTGCGATTGCTTGGCGATTCGCTCAGCTGGAACGACGATCGCATGGCGCTGACGGTGTTCGCGCACATCGCCACGCCACAGGTCCGGCTCACCAGCGATCCCAATACGGTCTTCTTCTTTCTCGATCACTTGCACGGGCGCCCGCCGTTTCGTCTTCAGGACGACACCACGTGGGACACCAATCTCGAGCAGGGCATTGCGTGGGGCCTGCGGCTGCTCGAAAAGGATCGCGAGCTGCATGGGCCGTCGCCCAACGGCAAACTATTCATCCTGCTGTCCGACGGTGAGGCATGGAGCGGCGAGGTCGCACGCTCGATCGAGCGCGCCGCCCGGGAGCATGTGCCGCTCCACGTAATCGGCGTCGGCACGCTCGGCGGCGGAATGCTGCCGGATTCAACAAACCAGGACGGTACGATTGAGCCGTCGCCCGGGCGATCGCGGCTCGATCGCGCCTCGTTACAGCGCATCGCCGCCGCCGGCGGCGGGCAATACTTCGAGCTCGATCGCGATGCGGATCGCGACATCGCGAATGCGATCATCGATACCGGCCGCCGGCAGGCGCCCACCACGATCGAGGAAGGTTCGGTCGAGGAACTATATTGGCGATTCCTTGCCGCCGCCGTTGCCCTGGCAGTGCTCGCCTCGTTGTTTCTGCGCGAACGCGCCGAATTGTGGATTCAGCTCGGTGCCGTTGCGGCGACCGCCGTCGTGGTGCTGCGCCTGATCGTCCCGTAGCGCCGGGCGCGGCAATTCGTGTTACAAGGTCACGCATGGCAAAGAAGGCAAGGGTGCGCAGCGCGCACAAGGTGCACAAGGTGCGCAAGGTGCAGGCGCGCAAGGCGGGCAAGGTGGGCAAGGTGGGCAACGGGCGTGACGCCCTGCTCGCGCCAATCAAGGGCGCCACGTCGCGCGAGGTTGGCGGCGTCAGGCTCGACGTCGCTCCGGCTGGCGCGGCGCGCGTCAAGCGCATGATCTATCCGCCAGGATTCCGCTGGTCGAAGGCGATGAAGCCGATCGTCGGTACCGATCGATGCATGCACGCGCATGCCGGGTTTCTGGCTCGTGGGGAGATCCACATCGAATACGCCGATGGCTGCGTCGTCGAATACAAGGCGCCACAGGTTGTGGCGATCGAGCCTGGGCACGACGGTTGGGTGGTTGGGACGGAACCGGTGGTCCTGATCGAATTCGACTTCGAGGGCGACACCGTCAGCCGGTTGGGCATGCCGGCGGAGCACCGCCACTGACGCTGCGGCTTTCTGTCACGCTATCATTCACGGTCATGAATCGCTCTTGTTGTGTCGCTGCGCTGCTGCTTGCGGTCGGCGCTGGCGTTGCTGCGCAGGCGCCGCAGTACCGTGCGCGGTTATCGGTGGTGCCGATTGATATCCCCATGC
>DASVFC010000671.1:0-11654 GCA_036380235.1 Vicinamibacterales bacterium | reverse complement strand
GGCACGACGCGATCGTCGTGATCGGCGGTGGTGATTAACGTCGCCGGGTATTTCGCGCCGGCCCTGATGTTGTGCAGCGGCGAGTAGGCATACAACGCCTTGAACTCCTCGGGGTGGTCGCTCGATCCGTAGTCGGCGATCCAGTTCCAGCCGATGGTGAATTTGTGGAAGCGCAACATGTCCATCACTCCCACTTGCGGAATCGCGGCGCGGAACAGATCCGGGCGCTGGTTGATCACGGCGCCGACCAGCAGGCCGCCATTCGATCCACCCTGCGCCGCGAGCTTCGACGGGTTCGTGTACTTGTTGGCGACCAGCCATTCGGCCGCGGCGATGAAGTCATCGAACACGTTCTGTTTCTTCAACTTGGTCCCGGCGTCGTGCCAGGCCTCGCCATATTCGCTGCCGCCGCGCATGTTGACGCTGGCGTAGACGAAGCCCTGCTCGAGCAGCGCGAGGCGCAGCGAATTGAAGCCCGGCGTGGTGGCGATATTGAAGCCGCCGTAGCCATACATCAACGTCGGGTTGTTGCCATCGAGCGCGAGGCCTTTCCTGTGGACCAGGAACATCGGCACCTTCGCACCGTCCTTGCTCGTGACGAACACCTGCCGCGTCTCGTATTGATTGACGTCGAGACCGGGAATCTCGGGCGCGCGAAAGACCGAGCTCTTACGCGCCGCCACGTCGTAGCGGAAGATGGTCGACGGGAAGTTGAACGACTGGTAGGCGTAGAACAGCGACGTGTCGTCCATTCGCCCGTTGAAACCGGCGACGCTGCCCAGGCCGGGCAGCGAAATCTCGTTCTCGAGCTGGCCTTCGAGGCTGTGGACGTAGGCCTTCGATGCCACGTCTTTCATGTAGGTCGCGATCACCTTGCCGCCGGCAACCGAGACGCTGTCGATGGTGTCGTTCTTTTCGGCGAGGATCGTCTTCCAGTTTGATGGCGCCGGCTGCTCGGGATTGATGCGCACGACGCGCCCGTTCGGCGCGTCTTTGTCCGTGAATACCAGCAACTCGCCGCGCACGCTCTCGAGCACGGCGTAGGTGTCGTCGGTAATGTCAGGGATCAGCGGCGTGAACTTCGAGCCGGGCTTCGAAAGGTCCTGGACGAAAATAGCGTTGCCCTGCTTGCCGGTGCCGCGATCGGAGATCTCCAGCACCGCGAAACGCTCGTCCTCGGTGGTGCTGAGCGTGTGGAACCGTTGCGGGTTGCTGGCGTCGCGGTAGACGAGCTCATCGGCGGATTGCGGCGTGCCGATGCGGTGGTAATACACCTGGTGGTCTTCGTTGATCGACGACAGCTCCTTGCCTTTCGCTGGCGCCGGATAGCGGCTGTAGTAGAAACCGTTGCCGCGCCACGCCAGGCTCGAGACCTTCACCCACTCGACCTTGTCGGCGAGCGGTTTCTTCGTGGTGAGGTCCATCACGTTGTATTCCTGCCAGTCGGAGCCGCTGCGCGAGACGCCGTAGCCGAGCAGCTTGCCGTCGCGCGACGGCGCGAACGTGGTCAGGCGCACCGTGCCGTCTTCCGACCACTGGTTCGGATCAATCAGCACCTCCGGCGTGCCGGTGAGGCCGCGTTGAATGTAATAAACGCTCTGGTTCTGCAGCCCGTCGTTCTTCGAAAAGAAATACGTGTCGCCGCGGCGAATCGGCTGGCCGTACTTGGCGTAGTCGTAGAGCGCCGTCAGGCGCTTCCGCAGTTGCGCGCGGTAAGGAATCTTTTCGAGATACGCGAAGGTGACCGCGTTCTGCGCTTCGACCCACTTCGCCGTCTCGGCCGACGTGTCGTCTTCGAGCCATCGATACGGATCAGCCACTTTCGTGCCGTGGTAGACGTCGACGTGGTCCACCGTCCGCGTCACCGGATACGACAGACCCTGAGCAGCCAGGCTCGCCGCGCACACGACGATCGCGACGGCGGTGATCATTTGTTTCATGGGCGCATTCTACAATCATGGGAGAGAACAAACCCATGGAACCCGCTGGAGCCCCTGGAACCATTGGAACCGCCTTTGAGCCGCTATCCCGTTGGGCCGGCGGCCATCGGATGACGCTATACGCGTGGGCCAAACGCCGCGCGCTGGATACCCTGCCGTCCGCCGAGCCTCGTTATTTCGACGTCGCCCCCGACGCGCGCGTGCTGGCGCATTGCCACTGGCAGCCCGGCCGTAAAGAGGCGCCGACGCTCGTGACGCTGCACGGTCTGGAAGGGTCGAGCGAGGCGCATTACATGCGCGGGCTGGCCAATAAGGCGGTCGCGCGCGGCTTCAACGTGGTGCGCCTCAACATGCGCAACTGTGGCGGCACCGAACACCTCTCGCGCGGCCTGTACCATTCCGGCCTTACCGCGGATCCACGCACGGTGATTGAGGAGCTTCGCGATCGCGACGGCCTGCGCGCGTTCGCCGTGGCGGGTTATTCGATGGGCGGCAACATCACGATGAAGCTCGCCGGCGAGCTGGGCGCCGACGATCTTCCTGAAGTAAAGGCTTTCGCCGCCGTGTCGCCGGTGATCGAACTCGAGGCGTGCGTGCAGGCGATCGAGCGCCGCGAGAACCGGATCTACGAATGGAACTTCTGCCGCAACCTGCAGGCGCGGATGCGGCGCAAGGCGCGGGCGTTCCCCGGGTCGTTTGACCTGGAAGGATTATGGAAGGTGTGGTCGATACGCGCGTTCGACGCTCGCTACACCGCGCCCCATCACGGCTTCGCCAGCGCGGAAGACTATTACCACCGCGCCAGCGCCATGCGCATCATCAATCGCGTGTCGCGGCCGGCCTTGATTCTCAGCGCCGCCGATGATCCGTTCGTGCCCGCGGCGATCTTCGACGCGCCTGAGGTCCGCCGGAACCCGCATATCACCACCGTGATTACCAATTGCGGCGGGCATTGCGCGTTCGTCGAACACACCAACGGCTCGTCCGCCGGCGCTTCAGCCCGCGCGGATTATGATGGTTACTTCGCTGAACGTACGGTGGTTGAGTTTCTCGCCTCACGGATGTGAGCAAGGAGTTAGCGATGAGACATTGGCTCGCGGCGGTCGCAATCGCGGTGGCGGCACTTGCCGGTGTTGCGCACGCACAGCAGACGACGGTTGGCACGTGGGCGATGACCGTGCAGTCGCCAATCAGCGAGACCAAGTCGACGCTCGTGATCCGCGACGAGGGCGGCGCGCTCAAGGCCGTGGTCAAGGGCGCTCAGGGCGAGCGGCCCTTGGACAAAATCGAAGTCTCGGGGGACAAGATCACGATGGTGATCACGATCAGTTATGAGGGCTCGCCGATGGTGATCACGTATACCGGCGTGCTCGAGCAGGGCAAGATGAGCGGCGACGCGGACTTTGGCGGAATGGCGACCGGCACCTGGTCGGCGGTCGTGCAATAACGCAACAAAACGATAATCCCGGATTCGGCAAGGGCCGATAACCCCCGTATGCCGGTTCCCCGGCGTATCGCTGGACGTGTGGATGTCGAGCGATAACGCGAAACCTCGTGCAACGGCGCTACCCCGCCTGGAATGGCAGGGCGAGCTCGATTCCGCCATGTCGGAGATCGACGATCGCCTCACCCATCCCCGGCGGCGGGCGACGGATCTCAATCGTCCGCCGGTGCTCCCCGAGATGGGCAACGTGCGAGTGACCAACGAGTTGCTCGACGAGATCGCCTGGCGAGTGGCGCAGCAGATTCGCAACAACGGCGAGCAGGCGACCGCGGCGAACGTGACAAAGGCGCTGCAGGAGCCGCGCGCTCAGGCGCCCGTCACGGCGCGACCGGCGGCGGCGCGTCCGCCGGTGCCACCCGCGCCACCGGCCGGCGGCACCGTCAGTGGTCTGCAACCGGGCAAGATGATCATCATTCGCTACAAGTTGCCGGCGCTGCCGTGGCCGTTAAGCCTGTTGCAGCGCCGCAAGAAGGAACCGCCGCTCGCTACGGCGCGGCTGCGAGCGTAGCCTTGAAGCCGGGCGCCTTCCGCGCCTTCGTCAATTGCTCCAAGGCGTAAGCAAACCCAATCAACTCGCCTTCACTGTAGGCGCGGCCCATCAGCGTGACGCCGATCGGCAGGCCATGGCTCTCGCCGATCGGAATCGTGATGCTCGGCGTCGCCGCGACCGCTGCCATGCCGTATCCGGCGCCGATGAAGTGATCGCCCAACACGTGATCCGTCGGCCACGCCGGAGACGCGCTCGGTGCAATCAGGGCGTCGAGCTTGTGGCGATCGAGCGTGGCGACCAGCCCGTCCCGGCCCGCCAGCCGACGCGCCTCGGTCTTCGCTTTCGTGTAGGCGGCGTCCGACAGCGGTCCCTTGGCCTGCGCCTGTTCGAAGATCTCCTGGCCGAAGATCGGCATCACACGCTCGGCGTTCGCCTTGTTCCAGGCGATCAACGCTTCGAGCGAGGCGTGCGGCGCACCGCTGCTCTTCAAATACTGGTTCAAGCCGTCCTTGAATTCGTAGAGGAGCACCGAGAACTCGGCGTCGTTCCAGTCGTTGTAGGTGGGCACCTTGACGTCGATCACTTCCGCGCCCGCCTTCCGCAGCGTCTCGATAGCCTTCGTCACCCCCGCATCGACATCCGGATGAAACGACATCGTCTGGCGCAGCACGCCAAAGCGCTTGCCCTTGACCGCGTCGGCCTTCAGGAACGTTGTGTAATCGGCAGCGATCTTCCCAGCTGCGGCCGGGCCCGACGGATCGTTGGGGTCGACGCCGGCCATCGCGCTCAGGAGCAATGCCGCGTCGGCAACGGTGCGTGTCATCGGTCCTGCGGTGTCTTGCGAAATCGAGATCGGGATGATGCCGGCGCGGCTGACCAGTCCCACCGTCGGCTTCAAGCCTACGAGCCCGGCCACAGCGGCCGGACAGATGATGCTGCCATCGGTCTCGGTACCGACACCGACGGCGCCGAGGCTGGCCGCGATCGACGTGCCCGTGCCGGAGCTGGAGCCGCATGGGTTGCGATCGAGCACGTAGGGATTCTTCGTCTGCCCGCCGCGCGAGCTCCATCCCGACGATGAGCGAGTGGAGCGGAAGTTGGCCCACTCGCTGAGGTTGGTCTTGCCGAGAATCACCGCGCCGGCCTCACGCAGCCGCGTCACCATGAACGCATCGGCGGTGGGCTTGTGATCAGCCAACGCCAATGAACCGGCCGAATTCACCATACCGGCCACATCGACGTTGTCTTTAATCAGCACCGGGATGCCGTGCAGGGGGCCGCGCACCTTGCCCGCTTTCCGCTCGGCATCCAGCGCGCGGGCTTCGTCTTCAGCGCGGCCGTTGATCTCGATGACCGATCCGAGCATCGGACCGCCGTCATCGACCTCCGCAATCCGTTTCAGATACGCGCTCGTCAGCGCCGCCGACGTCAGCTCGCCGCTCGCCATTCGATCGCGGGCCTCGGTGGCGCTGAGCTCGACGACGTTGACGGACGGCGTATCCGGGCGTGCCGGTTCGGCGGCGGGCCGCGGCGACGAGCATGCCGCAGAGAACGCGATACCGGCAATTAACAAGCGGCAATGGGCAATCATGGCGTCTGCAGCAGCTCCATCATTCGTTGACCGAAGGCAGCACCTTTGCCTTCGTCTTCATGCTTGAAATAGACGAACACGTCCGACGCCTTTTCGCCGAGCGCCTGCGCGGTGCGCGTCCATTGTGCGATATCGGTATCGCCATAGCCTTCGTCGCGAAGACGAAGATACGCGTAGCTGGCGGTCCTGACGAGCGGCGTTTCACGCGTCTCGCTGTCAGCAATACAAAGCGCGATGTTACGCGCCCGCAAGGCGTCGTAGACCGCGTCATCAAGCCACGAGTCGTTGCGAAATTCGAACGCGGCGGTGGTTTTCGGCGGCAGCAACGCCAGGAACTCGTTGAGAACGACGAGGTCCTTCTTGAAATTCGGCGGCAGCTGAAACAGCAACGCCGCGAGCTGCGGTCCGAGCTCCGCCGCGGCGGTGATGAATCCGTGTAGCGATTCGGCCACGTCCACGGCACGCAGCCGGCGATCGTGCGTGATCCGCTTGGGAGCCTTGAGCGTGAAGCGGAACTCGGGCGGCACTTGTGCACGCCAGCCGGCAATCAGCTTCGGCGTCGGCATGCGGTAGAACGTGTAGTTGATTTCGACCGTCGGAAACTTGCTCGCGTAATACGGCAGGAACTTCGTCGCCGGCAGGTCGGCCGGATAGAAGCTGCCTTTCCATTCGGGATAGTTGTAGCCGGAGGTGCCGACCAGGATCATGTGGAGACTATAATTTTAGATCGCAGATTGAAGGATTGCTGATTGATGATTGATTGGCGATTGTTGATCGTCGGACTGGTGATGGCTGCTGCGGGCACCGGCTGCAGCCGGCAGCCCGACGCGCGGACCTACGAGCTCACGGGCCAGATTCTCGTCGTCAAGCCCGAGACCAACGAGGTGCTCGTCAAGCATGAAGACATCCCCGGTTTCATGCCGGCCATGACCATGCCGTACGTGGTCAAGGATCCACAACTGCTCGCAGATCGCGCGCCGGGCGATTTGATCACCGCCACCCTGACGGTCGAACCGACCCTCGCATACCTGACCAGGATCACCAGGACCGGCTCGGCACCGCTGCCGGACGATGCCCGGACGACGATTCCGGCGGCTGCGGGAGTGGCGCTGTTGAAACCCGGCGACGAGGTGCCCGACACGCCGCTCATCGATCAGGACGGCAAGCCAATCGCCTTACCGGATTTCGCAGGCTCGGCGACGGCGCTGACCTTCATCTATACGCGTTGTCCACTGCCGCAATATTGTCCGCTGATGGATCGCCGGTTCGCGGAGGTGCAGGAGCTGGCGGCCGGCGACGCGTCACTGGCCGGCAAGGTGCGGCTGCTGTCTGTCAGTTTCGATCCGAAGTTCGATCGCGCGGCGGTGTTGCGTCAGCATGCCGCCACCTTGCGGGCCAATCCCGCCGTGTGGACGTTTGCCACTGCGGAAGAAGCGGTTGTGGATCGGTTCGCGGCCCGGTTCGGCGTCAACGTGATTCGCGAAAGCAACGACACCATCACGCACAACCTGCGCACGGCGGTGATCGCGCCGTCGGGACGGATCACCGCGCTGCTCGACAGCAACGCGTGGACGGCGGAGGACCTGGTCCGCGAGCTGAAAGCGGCGCGTGATCGTTAAGCCGCGGTTCACGCGCGTCGAGCGCGCGCTGATCGCGCGGTTGAACACGCCGTCGAAGGTGCAGCGCTGGTTGAACGCGCTCCGCTACAACACCGAAGAACAAGGCGAGACGCAGCATAGTTTCCGCCCTGTCGTGCGGTTACGAACGGCGCATTGCATGGAAGCGGCGCTTTTTGCCGCCGTGGTCCTCGAGCAACATGGCTATCCGCCGCTGGTGATGAGCCTCGCGTCGAAGGACTGGCTCGATCATGTGATCTTCATCTACCGCAACGCGTCGGGTTGGGGTTCGGTGGCGCGTTCCCGCGACCCCGGCCTGCACGGACGCAAGCCACGCTTCAAGTCGCCGCGGCAGCTGGCGATGAGTTACTACGACTCCTACGTCGACTATACGGGCCGCTTGCGTGGTTACGGGGTGGTGAACCTCGACGACGCCATGGGTCGCTACGACTGGCGCCTGACCACCAGGAACGTGTGGGCTGTCGAGCAGATGTTGATCGATCTTCCCCACAAGAAGATCAGGAGCTCGGACAGGAGATATCGGCAGCTCTTGAAGCGATACAAGGAGTACCGGCGCACGCATGACGATCGAAAGCCGATTTACTACCGCGGCCGCGACAGGTGGGAACCAATCCCACAGGAGTTCAGGAGGTAAATATTTACAGGAGGTAAGGAGATCAGGAGATTAGGAAATCTCTGGTCTAAGGCCTGATGCTCCTTGACTTGAGCTAGTCGAAACCGATCCGCAGGTCTGCCACCAACGGCAGATGGTCTGATGCCATCAAGGCCATGCGATCGCGGGGCAGCGATACCTTTAAGACGTCGACTTTCCCCTCGTAATAGATGTGATCGAGATGGAGGATCGGAAAAAAGCCCGGATACGTCCGGCGGCGGCTGAGATGTTTGCTGATGTCGATGCTCTGCAGGCGCTCAGCCAGGATGTCTTTCGCCATGCCCCGCGCCCATTCGTTGAAATCACCGAGCACGATCTTGGGCCCCGCCACACGCCGATCGTGCACGATGGACGCCACTTTTGCCGCCTGATAGCGGCGCTCCAGTAACGAGGTACCGAGGTGAACGTTGTAGACGTGCAAGGTATCTTGTTCGTCCAACGAGACGTCGACGCGTTGCACGCCGCGGTGCTCGCACGTTTTCCAGGTGACGTCGTATTGCACATGCTGCTTGACGGGAAAGCGGCTCAGGACCACGTTGCCGAACAACGCCGTGCGCAGATGGCGCGTCGGGGCCATCACCCATCCCATGCCCAACGCCGCGCCCAGCTCCGCTGCCTGGCCGGGTTTGAGCGGGCTCGCGCCGACCACCTCCTGCAGCGCGACGACGTCGGCGTCGATCGAGGCGAGCACGCTGGCGACGCGTTCGAGCCTGGTGCGGCCATCGAGGCCGCGGCCGCGATGAATGTTATAGGTCGCTACGCGCACGGTGCGCGTGCGCTTCGGCTCGTCCGCCATCAATCGAGATCGAAGCCGCGCAGCGGTTTGGAGACGGGTTCCTTCTTTGCTTCCTTGAGCGCTTCCTCGAACCGTTTCGAAAGCGCATCTCCCTTGTTCTTCTCGTTCTGAAATGACTGCTCGAATAGGGCGTCGCGTTTGGCAGCCTGCTCGGCCAGGATCCGTTGGGCGTTGTCGAGCTCCGGGCGATCGGGATTGGGAGGCGCCTCATGGCTGACGATACGGCCGAGGTTGAGATCGACGGTCAGAACCGCGCCGCAGCAAGGGCACGACAATTCGCGTTCGCTGGTGAGCTTCGCCATCCAGTCAGCTTACACAGGAGATCAGGAGGAAACAAACATAACAGGAGGTCAGGAGGTCAGGAGAAAGGACGACAGGAGATCAGGAGATCAGGAGAGGGTTATTGTTTCGCCACGTTTCCTTGTGTAGAGCTTTGGGTGAACCAGACGCCGCAAGCCGGCATGAAGCGTTGGCTGATTGAAATTCATCAGCAGGCCAGCAGGCAGGTTGGTGATCCGCAAATAAGTAATCACTTGTGCCTGGTGAGCCGGGTGCAATGCATCGACAGCTTTCAGCTCCACGACGAGCCGGCTGTCGACGATCAGATCAATTACGAAGTGCTTGCGCAATCGTTGTCCCTTGTAATCAAGCGGAATGGGCACTGCCGTCTCGTACGGGATTCCGGCGAGGGTTAGTTCCAGTGGAACGCACTCGCTGTAAACACCCTCATTCAGCCCGGGGCCCATCTGCTTGTGCACCTCAATCGCGCACGCAATCACTTTTTCGGTCAGGAGGTCGATTCCATCATCGTTCATGGCCGACCCAAGGAGCATGAACCGCGCCACGCGAGTTTGGGCGGAAAGCTGGCGATCGGCTCCCGCGCGATCGCGACTTCTGCAACATCATTGGCGCCGCGAACGATCAATATCTGCCTCGTTACTCCATCCTGTTTCGTTCTCCGCGTGTCCTGATCTCCTGATCTCCTGATCTCCTGTTCGGCTCTCCTAGTCTCCTGATCTCCTGTGCGGTCTCCTTGTCTCCTGATCTCCTGTTTGCGCTGATCTCCTGGCCTCCTGTCCGCACTTGACAAGGGCTATCAAAGTGATATCACATTAATATCGCAACCAAGGAGGTCTCTCCACCCATGATTCGCGAACGCGCCTATAACGGCATGCCCGGTCTTCCCGTCCTGCTCGTGATTCTGCTCGCCATCGCCGTATCGTTCTGGATGCTGATCATGAACATCCGCGAGGAGTCGGCGCCGGAAATCATCTTTGCCGCGGTCGCCATCGCGGTGCTGGCGTTCCTCTCGGCCGGCCTGTTCATGGTCAATCCGAACGAAGGCAAGGTGCTGCAGCTCTTCGGCGAGTACAAGGGCACCGCCAAGAAGGAAGGCCTGCGCTGGGCCAATCCATTCCTGACCAAGAAAAAGGTGTCGCTGCGCGTGCGTAACTTCGAGAGCTCGCACCTCAAGGTCAACGACATCGACGGCAACCCGATCGAGATCGCCGCCGTCGTGGTGTGGCGGGTGGTGGAAACCGCCGAAGCGGTGTTCGAAGTAGACGACTTCGAACACTACGTGAAGGTGCAGAGCGAAGCGGCGCTGCGCAACCTGGCGACCAGTTACGCCTACGATGCACACGACGATCAACACGTCTCGTTGCGCGGCCACACCAACGCGGTTGCCGATCACCTCAAGCGCGAGATCCAGGAGCGTTTGATCAAGGCCGGCGTCGAAGCCATGGAGGCACGCATCAGCCACCTCGCCTACGCGCCCGAAATCGCCGCCGCCATGCTGCAGCGCCAGCAGGCCGGCGCGATCATCGCCGCGCGCCAGCGCATCGTCGAAGGTGCCGTCGGCATGGTGGAAATGGCGCTCGACATGCTGTCGGCCAAGTCGATCATCCAGCTCGACGAAGAACGCAAGGCGGCCATGGTCAGCAACCTGCTGGTGGTGTTGTGCGGCGATCGCAACACGCAGCCGGTGATCAACACCGGGACCATCTATCAGTAGGACGTCGTGGGCGATCGCAAGCCGTTCCTGCTTCGTATCGATCCGGCGGTGCTCGACGCCCTCCAGCGGTGGGCGAACGATGACTTGCGCAGCCTCAACGCGCAAATCGAGTTCGTCCTCCGCCGCGCCGCGCAACAGGCCGGCCGCCTGAAAGAAGACAAGCCTCCCCGGCCGTCCAAGGGCTGATTTCCGCCGCTCGCCGGTTTGTCGAAAACCGGACCCGCCATCCGACGTAATAACAAACGTTGCGTCTTTATGAGGTTCGATTGTTTTTCGCTTTTTCTTCGCGTATCATACTGAACCTCCTGAGGTAGCTGATCCGTGGCTGATACTTCCGACGATTTATCCGCACTCCGCATCGAGCGCGAGCCGCTCGATGCCGGCGGGCGGAGCTGGGGCAAGTGGATCTTCCTGCTGGTGCTGCTGGGGGCCATTGGCGGGGCTGGCTGGTACTGGCTGGGCCGCGAACGCCCGGTCGAAGTGGAGGTGGCCGCGGTCACCGAACGCGCCGCTGGCACGCAGGCATCGGTGCTCAACGCCTCCGGCTATGTCACCGCGCGTCGCCGCGCCACCGTGTCGTCGAAAGTCACCGGCAAGGTGATCGAGGTCAACGTCGAGGAAGGCATGGCGGTGCGCGAAGGCCAAGTGCTCGCCCGGCTCGATGATTCCACGCTGCAGGCGGCGTTGCGGCTGTATCGAGCACAACTCGAGGCCGCGAAACGGCAGATTCCCGAAAGCGAAGTGCGGCTCGAACAGGCGCGCGTGATGCTGCAGCGGCAGGAGCGGCTGCGCAAGGAAGGCCTCAACACGGAAAACGACATCGACAACGCGAAGGCGGAAGTGGATTCG
The DNA here is from genome assembly GCA_036380235.1 of Vicinamibacterales bacterium. Lineage (GTDB taxonomy): Bacteria > Acidobacteriota > Vicinamibacteria > Vicinamibacterales > UBA2999 > 12-FULL-67-14b. The sequence continues at coordinate 181 of DASVFC010000671.1, read as the reverse complement.
CTCGTCGCGCGCATTGCCTCGGCACAGGAACAGGTCAAGGTCGCGGAGAGCCAGATTGCGATGCAAGTCACCGCAATCGAAGACACCGTCATTCGCGCGCCGTTCAGCGGCGTGGCGATCTCGAAGGATGCGCAGGCCGGCGAGATGGTCTCCCCCGTGTCCGCAGGCGGCGGCTTCACCC
>DASVFC010000670.1:0-3650 GCA_036380235.1 Vicinamibacterales bacterium | reverse complement strand
CTGGCGCTGATGATCTCGCGCGGCCTGGTTGGCATGCTCTACGGCGTTGTCGTCGACGGGTGGTTGTTCGTCACCATGGCCGTGCCGCTGACGCTGGCGATTCTCGCCGCGACGTGGCTGCCGGCGCGGCGCGCCGCTCGCGTGGAACCTACCGTTGCCCTGCGGGACGAGTAAACACTTTTCGGGCCCGCTCCACTTCGGCGCGAATCGCGCACCCCTCGACGTGATCGTTGACGAGTCCCATGGCCTGCATGAAGGCATAGCAGGTCGTGGGGCCAACGAAAGTCCAGCCGCGCTTCTTCAGGTCTTTCGATAACGCGATCGACTCGGGCGTTGTACTCAGCTTGATCAGCTGCGCGCGTGTCATTTTCTTCGGGCGTGATGCTGGTGACGGCTCCCAGGACCAGAAGTACGCCGCCAGCGACCCTTGCTGCGCGATCAGTTCGAGCGCGCGTTTCGCGTTGTTGATAGTCGATTCGATCTTGCCGCGATGGCGGATGATCCCGGCGTCATTGACGAGCCGCTGCACGTCGCGGGCGTTGAATTTCGCGACCGTCTTTGGATCGAACCCCCTGAAGGCCCGGCGGAAGTTCTCGCGCTTGCGGAGGATAGTGATCCAGCTCAGGCCGGACTGAAACCCTTCCAGGCAGATCTTCTCGAACAGCCGCGTATCGTCCACCACCGGCCGACCCCACTCTTCGTCGTGGTAGCGGATGTAGAGATCGTCGGTGCCCGGCCAGGTACATCCGACTTCGCCGGTGGGCTTCGGCGGGACAGTGCGCTTCATTTCTTGCGAACGGGCGGCCGCGATCGCTGCGCCTCGGCCTCGAGCGCCGCCTTGGTCTTCTTGAACTCGGCGAGCGTAGCCGCATCCACTTCGGGAAAACGCGGGTCGAGCGACTGAATCGCGTCGATGACGATGGCCGACACGATCAGCCGCGTGAACCACTTGCGATCGGCCGGGACGACGTGCCAGGGCGCCCACTCGGTGGCGGTATGCCGAATCATGTCGTCGTAAGCGGACATGTATTCGGTGAACTGCGCCCGCTCGCCGACGTCGGCGGGAGAGAACTTCCAGTTCTTCTCCGGCTTCTCGAGGCGCTTGAGGAACCGCTCGCGCTGCTCTTCTTTCGACACATGCAGGAAGATTTTCCTGACCAGCACACCTTGCCGGGACAGGTAACGCTCGAAGGCGTTGATGTCTTCGAAGCGCTCGCGCCAGATGTTTTTGGTCACCAGCTCGCGCGGCAACTGCTGGCGCGCCAGGATGTTCTGGTGTACCCGCACGACGAGCGTCTCTTCGTAATAGGAGCGATTGAAGATGCCGATGTGGCCGCGGCGCGGCATCACGCGTGACGTCCGCCACAGGAAATCGTGATCGAGCTCTTCAGATGAGGGCGCCTTGAAGGCGTGCACCTCGACGCCCTGCGGGTTGACGCCGCTCATCACGTGCTTGATGGTGCCGTCTTTGCCGGCGGCGTCCATCGCCTGGAAGATCAACAGCACTGACCAGCGGTCCTGCGCGTAGAGCCGCTCCTGGAGATCGGCCATGCGCTTTGTGCCCTGCTTCAACATCTCGCCGGCGATGGGCTTCAATCGCTTGCCCCACGAATCGGAGGGGCTGATGTCCTTGAGCCGAAAGCGCGATCCGTTCGAGATGCGATAGCGGCCCGCCAGATCGGCGGGCGAAGGAATGATCATGACTGGCGAATACTACTCCGACTTGCGCGCCACCGAGCGCGCGGCGAACGCAAGCGCCCCGACCATGATGACCATGCCGAGGGCGTGGACGGTTCTGCCGATCGCCTGATCGCGGTGCAGCAGCCGAAGGCGCGTGAGGATGAACTCCCAATCGTGACCTTCAACTTCGGCGCCGGTCCTGCCGCCGAGCAGCACCAGTTGCAACGTGCGAGCGTCGGCAATGTACGGCGCCAGGTCAATCAGGTTCTGGCCGGCCCACCACACGCAGATCGCCACGCCAAAGGGTTGCTCCTGCCGCACGAACGCGATCGCGGCGACGATGGGAATCAGCACCTGCATCAGGCTGCCGCCAAGGACGGTCATGAATTGACCGAAGGGGCTGAAGATCAGGTGCCCTGCTTCGTGAAAGACGAGATTGGGGAGATGGACGAAAGCCTCCATCGCGTCTTCGCTCAGCGGCGTGCGCGCGAACTGCCAGGTCCAGTAGGCCAGGCCGGCGATAAGCGCGATGCGCGCCCATTTCGTCGGCCCGGCGAGCGCTTCGTCTTCGATACCAGCCATTGTCAGCGATGCGGCGCCGGCGCAAGGATGGCCAGCACCAGCAGCCGCGAGCTGCCGGTGTTGCGGACACCATGCGGAACATTCTCCGGCGCGACGAGCAGATCTCCCGCTTTCATCTCGAGCTCGCGATCGGCGAGCAAGAAACGGCCCTCGCCTTCGAGGACGTGGTAGACCTTGTCCTGCCCGGCATGCGCGTGCAAGCCGTGCTCCTGGCCGGGCTCGAAGGCATTGAGCCCGACCAGCAGGTGCGGCGACTCGAAGATCGTCGCCTTGCCCATCTTCTGCGGCGTATAAACGGCGTGCTCGCGGGGCCGGATTACCGATGGATGCATCATGGTTTTCGTGCCGCCATGTTCAAGCGCCAGTAGTCGAGCGTAAACGGCGGATCATCCTGCGAGGACAACTCGGTGACGCGATCGATGAATGCCTGCTTCAGGGCCGCGGTAGGCAAACGCTCGAGATGCGGATGGTAGATCACGGTGGTCACGAACTCGCGGTAATCGGCTTCCGAGGCCAGCGTGGTTGGCGCTTCTTCAAGGCTCGTCTCGACGTCGACGAACCCGGCGGTCTGCAACCGCGCCGCGGTCGTCTCGGCGTTGGCGAACTCCCACGGCCCGGGCCAGTCGGTAAAGTACGGCGCGAACGGCGCCGCGTGCATCAGCCGTTCGGCCAATGCATGCGCGCGTACAAGGTTCGGGCCGCCGCCGCACTGCGCGTGCAGCCTTCCGCCTGCGCGCAGCGATCGATGAATTCCGGCAAAGAGCGCGGGATGGTCCTTGATCCAATGGAAGGTCGCAGTGCTGAACACCAGGTCCGCGTAGTTGGCAAACGGCATGTCCGGTAGAGACACCTGCACGAATTTCACCCGGCCGCCGAATACCGGGCGGAGGTTAGTGCGCGCCGTCAGCAACATGTTCCACGACCGATCGATGGCCACCATCGATCCGCGCGGCAGGCGTTCGGTCAATGCCAGTGTCAGTTTGCCGCTGCCGCACCCGGCATCTATTGCGCGCTCGTCGCCATTAACGTCCAGGCGCGCCAGGACCTTGCGTCCCCAGCTGGTTTGCGGCCCGGAAACCTTATGGTAGGAAGTGGCATTCCACTCGGTCATTGAAGTTAGCAGTCTAAAGTGAAAAGGTACAGGCTTCCATGACGTTTCCGGCCACGCGTTTATCGGTCGTGCAGCGGACGCGCAGCAGCGACGAGGAAACGCGCCGCATCGCGCTGGCGACGATCATCGAGGCGTATTGGAAGCCGGTCTACAAGTATCTGCGGCTGAAGTGGTCGCTGCAGCCTGATGACGCATCCGACCTCACCCAGGAGTTCTTCGCAACCACGCTCGAGAAAGACGTGGTCGGCAAGTACGATCCGCAGAAGGCGCGTTTTCG
>DASVFC010000669.1:0-3483 GCA_036380235.1 Vicinamibacterales bacterium | reverse complement strand
AACGGTGCTGCCGACGATGGCGGGATCGCCGCCGAAGTGCTGTCGCCACACCGCCTCGCCGATCACCGCAACCGCGGCGCCAGGTTGGTCCGTCGCCTCATGGTAGGTCCGCCCGACGATTGGCGGCGCGTCGAAGATATCGAAGAAGGCTGCGGTAGTTTCGAGCCCGCTGACGCGGACCGGCTCACCGCGACCCGTCAGATCGATGATGTCGGAACGAAATCCGGCGACTGCCGAGAAATAGGTCGCCGCCTTCTTGACGTCGCGATAATCGGGTGCGGAGAACGCTGCATCGCCACCCCCCGCGATGGTGCGCGTGATGCGAACAATGCGATTGGGATCGGAATAAGGAAGCGGCCGCAGCACCACGCCGTCGACGATGCTGAAGATCGCCGTGGTGCCGCCGATACCGAGCGCGAGCGTGACCAGCGCGACGAGGGTGAAGCCCTTGGCGCGCGTTAACGAGCGAAGGGCGTAACGGATGTCAGAAGTCAGATTTGAGAAGTAAGAAGTCATGAACTACTTCTGCCTTCTGCCTTCTGCCCTCTGCCTTCTGACTTCGACCTAGTGCGCGTTCGCGCCCACGTTCTCTTCGACCACGCGGCCGTCGAACAGGTGGACGCCGCGGTCGGCGTGCGCCGCGTAGCGCGGATCGTGGGTGACCATGCAGATGGTGGCGCCGCCGCGATGCAGCTCGCGCAGCAATTCCATCACTGCTTCACCATTCTTCGAGTCGAGGTTACCGGTCGGTTCGTCCGCCAGCAGGATCGAGGGCTGGCCGGCGACGGCGCGGGCCACGGCGACGCGCTGCTGCTGACCGCCTGAGAGTTGCGACGGCAGGTGCTTGGAGCGGTGCGCCATGCCGACGCGCTCGAGCGCCGCATTGGCCCGCTCGCGGCGTTCGGCGGCTTTCATGCCGCGGTAGATCAGCGGCAGCTCGACGTTCTCGAACACGGTGAGGTCGCCAATCAGGTTGAAGCTCTGGAAGATGAACCCGATCTCTCGGTTGCGGACGCGCGCGCGCTCCGACAGCGACAGGTTCGCCACCTGGTTGCCGTTCAACAGGTAGGTGCCTTCGGTCGGCGTGTCGAGCAGGCCGAGGATGGCCAGGAGCGTCGACTTGCCGCAACCCGACGGGCCGGCAATCGCGACGTACTCGCCCTGCTGAATTTCCAGGTGAATGCCGGCAAGAGCGTGGGTTTCTACTTCGTCGGTGTAGAACACCTTCTTGATGCCGTCGAGGCGAATCAGGGGCTGCGCGGAAGCGTTCATCGAGGACTCCTTAGTGAGCAATCAGCAATCGGTGCTATCGCAATCGAATACGTTCAAACTGGTCCCAGGCCGACATATCGGAGAGCACCACCTGGTCGCCCTCCTGCAAGCCGCTCAAGACTTCAATGGTGTTGACCGAGCTGCGGCCCAGCTGCACCTGCGCCCGGGTCGCCTCGCCGGTGGCGTCGAGCTTGAACAAGCCGACCGTGCTCTGCTCCTGGCCGAAGGCCGGGCGCCCAACGAACAAGACGTTTTCCAGCCGCTCGAGTTCAATCGTGCCGTCGACGCTGAGGTCGGGCCGCGCACCGCGCGGCAACTCGCCCTCGAGCGCGACGTCGACCGTGACGGTGCCGTTCTGCGCCGCCGGGTCGATACGAATGACCTTGCCGGGAATGATGCCGTTGCGCGTGTCGACCGCGGCAATCTGGCCGATCGCGAGGTCGCGCGCCTGTGTTTCCGCAATTCGCAGTTCGGCCTTGAGCCGCGTGGGATCGGCGACGCGCACCAGGTTGGTACCTGGCTGCACCTGCTGGCCGACTTCAACCGGCACCTGCTCGAGCACGCCCGACATGCCGGCGCGCACGCGCAGTTGATCGACCTGTGAGCGGCGGAGATTGTAGGTTGAACGCGCCTGATCGATCTGCGCCTGCGCCGACGCCAGCCGCGACCGTCCGCTTGCCTCGGTGACGGCCAGGCGATCGTTTTCGATCTTGTTGCGCGTGTCCAGCGACGTACACCGCACGACCGACTGCTTCAGGATCTGCTGCGACACGAGGCCTTCCTTGGCCATCGCCTCGTTCATCTCTCGTTCGGTGCATGCATTCTGATAATCGGCGGCGACGATGGCTGCCTGCGAGCGTTGGTTGAGGTTCTCGGCGTCCAGTGTTGCCTTGAGGCTGTTGAAGTTGGCTTCGGCCTGCCGCAGCTGCTGCTCGGCGTCGTTCAAGGCCTGCTGCACGTTCGGGTCGCTGAGTTCGAGGACCACGGTATCGGGCGTGACTTGAACGCCGGGGCGCAGCACGATGCGTTCGACGCGGCCCTGCGTGGACGCGGGCACCCAGCGGCGCGCCTCGTCTACCGGCACCAGCGTGCCCAGGCCGCGGACCTGCCGCACCATCGGCCCGCGCTTCACCGTGTCCACCCACACGGTGGCGCGTTCAACGGTCGGGGCGGCCGGCCGTAGACGCGCCAGCGCCACCGACACCACGCCAATAACGAGAACTGCGACGACGCCAATCATGATCTGACGGCGCTTCTTTGCTTGCGCAACGGATGCGGGACGCTGAATGTCCATTGTTCGAGTTGCCCTGTTAGACGGTGATTACCACCAAAAACGATGGCAACTATTTACTGCCATCGTCTGGCTACTGGCTATTGCCAATATCAAGGCCTATGCCACAGCCCGTAGTGGAGCCAACATATTGCAACAACGAGAGTTAGAGCCGAAAGGTTCCGTAGCTGGGGCGAGTATGTGTTCGGACGTGGGACGCCGCGAGCCAGCCGTGGGACTCGCCTTTGCGCAAATCGCTTCGGCGGAGCAGGCTATCGGCGGACGCGAAACACCAGATCCGTGCCCCCGGGTTCGTCGAACTGGGCTGTGGCCTCCAGGTTCGGATCTCGAAGCAGGGTGGCCGCCACCTCGCCATACCTGGCTCCGTACAGGGCGCCATGAACCACGATAAGTCCGACGCCGCGATCCCTCAGATGGGCGATCGCGCGAGGATCGGGGAAGCTTTCCATCGTCTCAGCCAGTTGAAGGAACGAGGGGGGAAAGAAGCCGCTATACCCGTTCACGATCGGTTGCCAGTGATAAATGCTGTTGAACATGTAGAGCCCGTCGTGAATCGTGTCCAGGGAATGCGGGCGGGCGAATGGCGCTTCGGCCACCACCGCCCGCGGTTGAGACGCCAGCCATCGATAGACTTGCGGCGGCTCGGGTGGCAGCGTCAGCCAGGCGCGAAGCGGCGTGTAGTATTCGAGGAGGAGCAGCGCGACGATCAGCGCCGCCATCCCGTTTGCGGCCGGGCGCGATTGGCCGCGCATCAGGCGCGTATATCCAAACGCGGCGAGGCCGGCGATCGCGACGAACACGAGAATTGCGGCGCGCGCCGGCGCTCGCAGGCCGCGGTAGGGTATGAACACCGCGCGAATCCAATCGTAGAGCGGCGTATTGAAGCCAAGCGACAACACCACGCCGATGACAGCGCAGAT
>DASVFC010000668.1:0-4578 GCA_036380235.1 Vicinamibacterales bacterium | reverse complement strand
GCAAGGCGGCGTCCTGCCTGGCGTGACGGTGACGGCCACGAGCCCGGCGCAGATCGGCGCGCTCACGGCAGTTACCAATGAAGCAGGCATCTACCGGTTCCCCGCAGTCCCCCCTGGCGAATACCGCCTGGCGTTCGAGCTCGCCGGTTTCCAGACCAGCGTGCGCGAGGGCATCCGCATCACCCTCGGCTTCAACGCGCAGGTCAACGCGACGCTGAACGTCGCGACGCTGCAGGAGACGGTGACGGTGAGCGGCGAATCGCCGGTGATCGACACCAGCGCCACTCGCGTCCAGACCAACTACGACCAGCAGCAGCTGTCGTCGATTCCCAACGCGCGCGACATGTGGTCATTACTGTCGACCACGCCGTCGGTCACGCTGAACCGCATTGACGTCGGCGGCGCCACGGCCGGCACGCAGACTACCTACTTCGCGTACGGCTACTCGGGCCAAAACCGTCCGTTGATCGAAGGCATCAACACCACGGAAGGCACCGCGGCGGCGGGCTTCTATCTCGACTACGGCTCGTTCGAGGAAGTGTTCATCGGCGCGGCGGGCAACTCGGCGGAGATGAACACCCCGGGCGTGCTGACACAGTTCGTGGGCAAGAGCGGCGGCAACCGTCCGTCGGTCAGCCTCTACTACGACTACGAGAACGAGGATCTGCAGGGGCGCAATCTCAGTGCGGACCAGGCCTACAACCCGGCGACCGAAGCGGCGAACGGCCGCAGCATTCGCACCGACGGCAATCGGCTCTCCGAATACAAGAACCTCAACCTCGGCGTCGGCGGCCCGATCATTCGCGATCGCATCTGGGGTCACTACTCATACTTGAACCAGCAGACGTCGGTTGCGGCGCCTGCGGGCGGCAGCTTCCTCGACGGCACGGCGTTCAATACCAAGCTGTACAACCACACCGGCAAGGTGACCTACCAGATGAACCAGTCGAACAAGCTGATTGGCTATCTGCAGCACGGCACCAAGGAACAGCCGAATCGCGTCGACTCGACGCGCGTTGCGTCGCCGGTGCACATCACGGCCGCGTCGACGGTGCTCCAGGCGTCGCCGAGCTGGGTCTACAAGGGTGAATGGAACGGCACGCTCAACCAGAGCACGTTCGTGGAGATTCGGGCCGGCCAGTTCGGTTACAACTTCGGCCTCGACAGCAACAACAACGACACGCGCTATGAAGCGCTCGACACGCGGCAAGTGCTCGGCGGTGGCCGTGATTGGGAGCTGCGCCGTCGCCGCAACCAGTACACCGGCGCCTTGAGCTACTTCAAGGACCGCTTCGCCGGCGGCTCGCACAACATCAAGTTCGGCGGCGAATACATGGACGAGAAGGGCCAGACGCTGTGGAACTCGTACTACAAGGACAACGTTGTCCACTTCGTGAACGGATCGCTGCAGGGCCCGCTGTCGGCGACTTCGCCGGTGGAAGTGCGACTGACGACCAACGGCAACAGCTGGAGCGCGTTGTCCACGACGAGCGCGTTCGTGACCGACACCTGGACGATCGACAAGCTGACGCTGAACCTCGGCGCGCGCTTCGATCGCTACCGTGTCTACCTGCCGGAGCAGAGCGTCGCGGCCGGCCGGTTCGCAGTGGCGGCGAATTACCCCGCCATCGACAGCATCGTCACCTTCAACCACATCGTCCCGCGCTTCGGCGCGACCTACGATCTCACCGGCGACGGCAAGACCGTGCTGAAGGCGAGCTGGGGCCGCTTCTACTTCAACCCCGGCATTGCGCTGGCCGACGCGGCCAACGTCAACACCGCCAACCAGTACGCCGATCACGTGTGGAACGATCTGAACGGCGACCGCGTGTTCCAGGAAGGTGAAGCGGGCGTGCAGCTGCAGAAGTTCGGCGGCACGGCGGGCGCGTCGATCGATCCGAACATCGAGAACTCGTACGGCGATGAAATGTCGTTCTTCGTCGAGCGCGCGCTGATCACCGACCTCGGCGTGCGCGCCGGCTACGTCTACAAGACCGATCGCAATGGCTGGCAGCAGGTCAACGCGTCGCGTCCGTACAGCAACTTCAACGTCCCGGTATCGGTGGTCGACCCCGGCCCGGACGGCGTTTACGGCAACGGCGACGACGCCAACGTGCAGGGGTGGAATCTCAGTGACACGACCACGCCGGCCAACAACACCACGCGCAACATCGACGGCTACGAGAACGACTTCAAGACCATCGAGATCGCGGTCAACAAGCGCTACTCCAACCGCTGGTCGTTGAACGCGTCGTACTCGCATACCTGGACGCACCAGTTCGGCAACCTCTACTTCAACAATCGCTTCGGGACGACGGTGCCGAACTTCTCGCTGTTCGGCAGCTACCCGTCGAACCCGAACGAGAAGACGGAGAATGACTACACCGACTGGAACGCGAAGATCACCGGCACGTTCGACGCCGGCTGGGGCTTGCGCGTGACGCCGGTGTTGAAGCACCAGAGCGGCGCGCCCTACGGCCGCTTCTTCCAGACCCGCACCGGCGAGTTGAACTACGGCACGCAGATCATCCTGGCCGAGCCGATCGGCACGCGCCGCCAGGACAACGTGACGGTGTTCGACTTCCGCGTCGAGAAGCAGCTGCGTTTCGCTGCCGACCGCGCGCGGCTCGGCCTGTTCTTCGACATGTTCAACGCGTTCAATTCGAACACCGCGGTGAACATCGATTGGCGCTCGGGCGCCGGCTTCGAGAAGGCGACGACGGTGCTCGGACCGCGCATCGCGAAGTTTGGCGTCAAGTTCGACTGGTAAGTTGACGGACGATTAACAACGGAGGACGCGGAGGCACGGAGACATTTTTCTAAACGCCGGTGCTGCTTAGCAGGACCGGCATTTAAAGAATGGGCTCCGTGACCTCCGTGTTCTCCGTGGTTGACGTACGTGATCTGCGTTATTCGCTTCTGAGCGCCACGACCGGATCGATCCGCGAGGCTTTCCAGGCCGGCAACGCAGTTGCCGTGATCGTCACAATCGACAGCAAGGCCACCACCGATCCGATCGTCAGTGGATCCGTCGGCGACAATCCATACAGCACACTCTCCATCGTGAAGGCGACGCCGATGCCGCCGGCGAGGCCGATCGAGAGGCCGATGGCCAGCAGCAGCAACGATTCTTTCGCGACGAGGCGGACCACGTCCGCGGACCGTGCGCCGAGGGCCATGCGGGTGCCGAATTCGGGGGTGCGCTGCGCCACCGCGTACGACACAACACCGAACAATCCGGTGCTGGCGAGCACGAGGGCGAGGACGGCAAACCCGGACAACATTCCGATGACGGCGTAATCACTCGACGCCGCGCGCGCCAGCGCTTCATCGAAGGTCATCAAGTACTCAATCGGCACCGCGGCGGCATTGGCGGCCACGACCGTGCGAACCGAGCTCGCCAGCGGCGCCGGATTCTGCGCTTTCACCACGTAAGCAAAACGCCGGGCCCCGGGATCGAGCGGCAACCACACCCGCGCAGATGGCGCCTGGGTGCGATCAGTGTTGGCGACGTCCGACGACACGCCGATAACGCGTGCGCGCGCCAGCTGATCGCCGTTCGACAGCGATACGAATCGTCCCACAGCCTGCTCGATGCCGCCGAAATAACGGCGGGCAGCGGTCTCGGAAATGACCGCGACGTCACGCGCGCCATCGGTCCACCACTCGCCTGCTAACAGTCGCAATCCGAGCGCGGATCCAGCCGCAGCATCGACCCCTGTAATGACCGCTGTGGGCTGCGCCGCTTTGGGATCCGGCGCGCTGTTGTCGATCGTCAACGCGCGCGGCATCTGATCGCCGAGGATCGGCAGCGATGAAATCATCGCCGCAACTTCGACGCCTGGCAGCTTGCGCAGCTCGTCGCGCGCCGCAATCGCGGCGGCTACGGCTTGCCCGAGGTCGGGATACGCCGCCTCGTTGAACTCGAGACCGAACACGAGCAGGTTCGATGTCGCCATGCCAGTCGGCGCCGCATAGAGCCCGCGAATACTGCGCAACGCGAGGCTCGCGACAATCAGCAGGATCACCGCGAGGGCAACCTGCACTACCACCAGTGCCCCACGGCCTTTCATCGAGGCAGTGGTGCCGCGCCCTCCCGACGCCGCCAGCACCTGGCGCATGTCCGGGCGCGACAGCGCGCGGACCGGAGAGATCGAAAACAAGATCGGGCAGATAAGCGCGACGACGGCGATGAAACCGAGCTCGTGCGTGTCGATGATCAACTGCTGGAACACCGCGTCGCTCGAAATCGCTTGAATGCCGCGCAAGCCGGCCCAGGCTACCGGCAACGATAAGAGTGCCGCGGCAATCGAGAGCACGGCGCCCTCGGTCACGAACTGGCGAATGATGCGACCTTTTCTCGCGCCGAGCGCGGAGCGCACCGCGAGCTCCCTCGACCGCGCCAGCGTGCGCACCATCACCAGGTTCGAGACGTTTGCAGTCGCGATCGCCATCAGCAAGCCGATCGACAGCAGAAATAGCGCAATCACCACCCAGAAGCCGTCGCCGCCGATGAGATCGCTGACCGGCACGAGGCGAATCGTCCAGCCGCCATTCGTCCGCGGGTGCTCGGTAGCC
>DASVFC010000667.1:0-2850 GCA_036380235.1 Vicinamibacterales bacterium | reverse complement strand
AAGCGATGGCCATGCAGAAGAGATCCGGAAGCGGCGGCGGTCGGGGCCGGTCGGGCGGGCGCGGTGCGGCCGCGGCCACGGGTGACAAGGCGCAGGCGCAGCGGCGCGGCGGGCTGTTCCGCCGGCGCAAGGTGTGCAAGTTCTGCGCGGACAAGATCGACGACATCAACTACAAGGACATCAAGCTGCTGAGCAGCTTCGTCCCCGAGCGCGGCAAGGTGTTGCCGCGGCGGATCTCCGGCACGTGCGCGAAGCATCAACGCGCGCTGCGCGTCGCCATCGTGCGCGCCCGGCAGCTTGCATTGCTGCCGTACGCGGCGGATTAGCCACAGATTGACACCGATTAACACCGACTAGAGGAATCATGGAAGTCATTCTCCGGGATCACGTGGACAATCTGGGCAAGCGCGGCGACGTCGTCAAGGTCGCCGACGGCTACGCCCGCAACTACCTGCTGCCGCGCAAGCTTGCGTTGCCGGCGACTGATGCCAACAAGCAGTGGATCGCGCGTGAGCGGAAGATCGCCGAAGCGCGCGAGGGTGAGGAGCGCGAGGCGGCAGAGGCGGTGGCCGAGCGCCTCGCGGCGCTCGACCTGCAGATCGCCCGCAAGGTGGGCGACAACGATACGTTGTATGGTTCGGTGACCAACGCCGACATCGCCGATCTGCTGAAGCAGAAGGGCTTCGACATCGATCGACGCAAGATCTTGTTGCCGGATCCGATTCGTACACTTGGCGAATCGCACGTGCCGGTCAAGTTGCACCGCGATGTGACCGCGCAGTTGAAGATCGCGGTGACGAAAGAGCCGTAGCAGGCGATCGACCAAACAAAAAACATTTGGGCCGGGCGCAAATACCGCGTCCGGCCTTTTTGTTTTGCGACATAATTCACTTCCCCTTCCACTGTCGATATGGCTCCAGAGACGGCTACCGCGCCCGCAGCGCAACAACGCACGCTGCCACACAACCTCGAGGCCGAGCGATCGGTCCTCGGCGCGATCCTGATCGACAACGACACGTTCAACGTCGCCGCCGCGATCATCGACGGCAAGGCGTTCTTCCGCGACGCGCATCGCCGCATCTACGAGCGGATGATGGACCTGTCGGAACGCAGCTCGCCGATCGATCTGGTGACGCTGAAGGAAGAACTCGAGCGGGCCGGCGATCTCGAAGAGGTGGGCGGGCCGGCGTACATCGCGTCGCTGGTGGACGGCGTGCCGCGCTCGACCAACGTCGAGTATTACGCGCAGATCGTCAAGGAGAAGGCGACGCTGCGCAACCTGATCTTCTCGGCCAACAAGATCCTCGGCAATGCCTACGAAGCCGACCAGGAGGCCGACCTGATCCTGGACGAGGCCGAGAGCGCGATCTTCTCCGTTGCCGAGGACCGCATCAAGGCCGGCTTCGTGCCGATGGCGCAGCTGGTGCGCGAGAGCTTCCCGAAGATCGAGCGGCTGTTCGAGCACAAGACGTTCATTACCGGCGTGCCGACCGGCTTCGACGACATCGATCGCAAGACCCGCGGCCTGCAGCCCGGCGATCTCGTCATCGTCGCCGCCCGCCCGTCGATGGGCAAGACCAGCCTGGTCCTCAACATCTGCCAGCACGTGGCGACACATGGCGGCGTGGCCGGGTTCTTCTCGCTGGAAATGTCGAAGGAATCGCTGTTCATGCGCATGCTGGCGTCGGAAGCGAAGATCGACATGTATCGGCTGATGAGCGGGCAGATCGGGCAGAAGGAGTACGGCCAGATCACGCACGCGATGGAGACGTTGAGCGAGGCGAGGCTGTTCGTTGACGACACGGCCGGTATCGGCGCGCTCGAGATGCGTGCCAAGGCGCGCCGGCTCAAGGCCGAGCACGGTCTCAGCGTGCTGGCGATCGACTATATCCAGTTGATGACCGGCCGCGGCCGTTTCGAGAATCGCACGCTCGAACTGGCGTCGATCTCCCGTTCACTCAAGGGCCTGGCCAAGGAATTGAGCGTGCCGATCGTCGTGCTGTCGCAGCTGTCGCGCGCCCCGGAAGCGCGATCGGATAAGCGCCCGATGCTCTCCGACCTGCGCGAATCCGGCGCCCTCGAACAGGACGCCGACGTCGTCATGCTGATTTTCCGCGAGGAGATGTACAAGCTCGACGATCAGCCGTCGGATTCGGATGGTGTGGCCGAGATCATCATCGCCAAGCAGCGCAACGGCCCGACCGGCACCGTGAAGCTCGCCTTCATCCGCGAGCAGACCCGCTTCGGCAACCTCGCCAGCGGCGGCTTCACGTCCGGGGAGTAACGGCCCGATGGCCTGTCGGCCTGATGGCCTGTCGGCCTGATGGCCTGATGGCCTGATGGCCTGGTGTAATCTCCCTAAGTGGTCCGGTGCACAACGGCGCGGGTTGATCTCGCGGCTCTCGAATCCAACTTCAACGCCATCAGCTCGTATCTCCACAACGAAACGCAATTGAATCGCGGCGCCGGACGTGGTCCCGCGCTGGCGCCGGCGATCATTGCCGTCGTCAAGGCCAATGCCTACGGCCATGGCGCACGTCGCGTTGCGGAGACGCTCGAAAAGGCCGGCGCGATCATGCTCGCCGTCGCCGACATCGAAGAAGGCGTCGACCTCCGCAAGTCCGGCGTTACCGCGCCGATCCTGATCTTCGGCGCGCTGAGCGTCAGCAACCTCGACGGCGTGTTCGATTATCGGCTGACGCCCACGATCTCGAGCCCCGCCACCGGCGAAGCCCTGCAAGCGGGCGCGGCGAAGCGGAATGCCACGCTGCACTATCACCTCAAGATCGATACGGGCATGAACCGGCTTGGCTTCCGGCACGACAACCTGCGACGGACGCTGCCGCCGTT
>DASVFC010000666.1:0-5158 GCA_036380235.1 Vicinamibacterales bacterium | reverse complement strand
CTCGTCGAGCAGCGTTTCTGGGAAGCTGCGCATCACGAGCAGCGGCATCAGGTACTCGAACATCGTGGCGCTCCACGACAGCAGCACCGGTGAGCCGCGGACGCCCGTGATCAACCGGCCGAGATGGAACCAGTGCATCTCCGGTACGTCGCCCTTTGCGATCGCGATAAAGCTGGCCAGGCGCGCTTCAGAGGCGAGCAGGTCGTAGAACGCTTGGTCCATGCGCGCCGCGCCCATCGGATCGGCGAGGCGATAACCGATCGCAAACAGCCGGCGCTTGCGATCGTAGAGGAAGCCGAAGTGCATTTCGTCGACGTAGGTTGCGGCCCGCGCCGCCAGCGCGTTGAGCCGTGCCGCCATCGGCGCCTCCGCGTCCGGCGCGATTTGACGCAGGCCGGAGGCGAGCGTCAGTAACGCCGCGGCGAAGTTGCCGCTATCCACCGTCGACACGTACTTCGGCAGCAGCGGTTCGAGCGTCTGCGTGTCGTACCAGTTCAGCAGGTGGCCCTCGAAATGTTCGAGGCGATCGACGGTGGTCAACGTCGCTTCGAGCCGGTCCGCGAGCGTGCCGACGTCGATCAACTCGAGGTCGTACGCCGACAGCGTCGACAGCAGCGTCATGGCGATGTTGGTCGGCGACGTGCGATGCGCCACGCGCGGCTCAGGATCGAACTGCACATTGTCTGGCGGCAGCCAGCGATCCTCGGCGGTGACGTAGGTGTCGAAATAGCGCCACGTGCGCGCGGCGAGATCGCGCAAGTAGGCGCGATCCTGCGCCGTCAGCTCCGGTCGCGACGTCGGCACCGGCTTGCTCAATACATACGCAATCAACGGCGCGGCGTACCAAAGCGCGATGATCGGCAGCGCAACGACGAACGCCGACGGGCGCAGCACGATCACCGCCAGCAACCCGATGGTGGCGATCGTCGGGCTCGATCGCATGCTGTCGTAAAACCCCTTGACGTCGAGCTTGCGCGTTCGTGCGGCGACCGCTGCCGCCGTCTCCCACTGCAGGAAGCGACCCCTCTGCGACACCAGCCGCGCCAGCGTAACCGCCACGGCGTTGACCATGTCCCAGGCGTGGTAGGCCACGAAGGTGAGCTGGATGCTCAAGCGCGCGAGATCGGTTTCAAGGTCCTCGCCGAATGACCGCATGAACACGCGCCAGCCCTGGCCACGCCGCGGTCCGCGCAGTAATTCGAACAGCCTCGGCGCCAGCGGAAACGCCATCGTCATCAGCGCGACGAGCGTCCAGACCATCGGCCTTCCGGGCAGTACCGTCCACCCGGCGATCAACAGCGTGACGATCGACGGCGGCACGAGGCTGCGCCGGAGGTTATCGAGGATCTTCCAGCGCGCGATCATCGGCAGCTGGTTGCGTTGCAGCCCCGAGCGCGCCGGCACCCATGGGAACAGCCATCCGAGAATCTGCCAGTCGCCGCGCACCCAGCGGTGCTGGCGGCGGGCGTGCGTCAGGACATTGGAGGGATAGTCATCCACGACCTCGGCGTCGGTGACCAGGCCGACGCGGGCGAACAGCCCCTCGAACAAATCGTGCGAGAGCAGCGCGTTTTCCGGCACGCGCCCCTCGAGAGATTGCATGAACGCGTCGACGTCATACAGACCTTTACCCGTGAAGATACCTTCGCCGAACAGGTCCTGGTAGACATCCGAGACGGCGGTCGTGTAGGGATCGACGCCGGTGTGCCCCGCATAGGTGCGCGCGAACAGCGATCCCGCCGCGCTCGCCATCGTCACGCTGACCCGCGGTTGCAGGATGCCGTACCCTTCGGTCACGCGGCGCAACTGCGGATCCACAACCGGGCGATTAAGCGGGTGGGAAATGATCCCGATCAGCTTCTTCGCGGTGTCGCGCGGCAGCTGCGTGTCGGAGTCGAGCGTGATGACGTAACGCACCGCGGCCAGCGCCTCGGCCGGGCCGAAACGGGTGTTGAAGTTGGTGTCGGTTGCACCGCGCAGCAAACGGTTGAATTCTTCGAGCTTGCCGCGCTTGCGCTCCCATCCCATCCAGACCTGTTCGCTCTCGTTCCACAGGCGATCGCGGTGCAGCAGCAGAAACCGCGGCCCCGGGGTGCCGCCGAGACGTGTGTTCAATCCCGCGACGCCGTGCTTCGCGGCGTCGAGCAGATCGGCATCGCCGGGCATCGATGCGGCTTCGGCATCGGCGAAGTCGCTCAGGATGACGAAGTGAACGTTCGGATCGCGATTGGCGATCGCGATCACCTCGAGGTGTTCGATGAGATGGGTGATGCCCTCGACCGTGGTCAGCAAAGTCGGGATGACCACCGCCGTCTTTGATTCCTCGGGCACGCCGCCGAGCAGCTCGAGACGCGGCAGCCGCTCCGGTTTGACCAGCCAGTTGACGATCTTCTGCACCAATGCGATGGCGAACTCGCTCGTGGGTATCAGAAGCAGGAGTGCCGGAATCAGCATGGTGGCCGGTCGTTCAAGCCCGAAGCCCCAAGTTCCCAGGGAGACGATCGCCGCAATCAGCGCGAGCGTCACGATCGCGACCGAGCCGAGATAAAACGACGGCGCGTACCGGCGGGCGAACCGCCGCAGCCGCATCATCGGCTTCGGCCGGTACGCCAGATCGATCTCGAGACCGCGGCGTCCTTTGCCCACCAGGTAATAGCCGACGTGGGCGGCGGCGCGCGAACGGCCATTCGTCGAAGCCTGCCGGGCGCACTCGATCGCCTTCAGCGCGACGCGAATCTGCGCGTCGCCCGCTGGTTCTGCGAGTTCTTCAACCGCCTGCCGCAGCCGGTCGCGGCTGAGGAAGTCGGTTTGCGCGTAGACGCCGGCGGGATCCCGGCGCAACACGTTGTCCACCAGGCTGACCGATTCGACGTAATGCCGCCAATCGATCGTCGTGCTCAGGCGCAAGCTGGTGATCGCGTTGGCGACCGAGGCCTGGCTCGCCGCCTGGTGTTGGTGCTCGAGCCTGACGATGTCTTCGGCAAGGATGTTGTGGCTGCCGAGATAGGTTTCGAGCGCGGCACGCAGCGGCGAGCGCCGCGCATCGTATTCGCGCGCGCGATGCAGCATCTGCACGATGTACGCGTCGTGGGCGCCGGCCGGAATCACCACCGGCGAATCCGGCGCCGCCGCGTCGATGTGCTGCACGTGCGCATCGGCAGCGCGCCGCGCCGTGCGGCTGATCAAGATCTCGTCCGCCAGGCGGCGCAGATTCTCGATCAGCGCCAGCTTCAACATGCTCGGCCACGCCCACAGCTCGCCGATCGTCAGTGGCGACACGCGCTGGTAGCTGTTGAGGAACTGGGTGAGCTGCGTCAGATCGAGCCGGCTGTCGCTGTAGCGCAGCAACTCGACCGCGATCGCGTAGACGCGGGCCTCGCCGGAATGCTCGCGCGTGACCAGCGCCGGCAGCTCGCGGTAATACCGCCGCGGCATATTCTCGCGGATGTCGCCGATCTCCGACGCAATCAAATGGAAGTTGTCGAGGAACCACTCGGTGGCCGGGGTCACGAACGCGCCGTGGCGGACGTCTTCGGCCAGCGTTCGATAGGCGTGCGACAACATTCGCTCGTTGTCGCGCAGGCGCGGGTAGATACTGCGCGCGCCGCGGCGGCGCGGATCGAGCGTAAAGTTGGCCGCCAGGGCGAGCGCTCGCTCATCGAGCCGCTCAGAGCTCAGCGGTTCTTCGCGAAACGGCTTATTGCCGATTCGAATCTCGGATAACCAGGTATGTAGTATCAGGCAGCTCGGCTAATCCAAGATCCTTGCCAACACGGCGCGAGGCCTCACCAAACCTCGACAATACTATGACCGTGCATCGAAGGGTGATTTCTTCACCGCTACGTGGCACGCACATCGCGCTGACCGCGTAGTCGCGGCGAGGACTGCCTCAGTCGTTCAGTTCGAGGCAGTCTTGACGAGCGTGATCGTCTGCGAGCGATTCGCACTCGACAACGGCGGCTGATTCCTCCGGCAGGGGCTCGGGTCCGAAACCCTGGCTGGCAATCATCGCGGAGCCGATCATCGACGCCGCGCACAATAGTGCGGTCGTAATCCACTTGCCCATGCGGGCACCTTCCGTCTCTACGTCGTATACGACGCGATCGACCATCCCGTCGCGCGCAACTGCAGCGCGATGGCTGCATGTCGCTGGAGCGCCGATGCAAGATCCTTGTAGATCTCCACGGTGCCGCGGCGCACGTTGTGATGGGGAACGGTGACGACGCTGAATCCCGACGCGCCGCTCTTGCTGATACCGCAAGTAAGCAGTCGATCGCGGAAGCGGAATTGCCACCGGATCATCTCGCGCGTCTTTTTCTTCAAGGCCGAAGTCTTCATGGCCCTTACTAGATCAAGATCGGTGCCAGTTTCGGGCGGGGCTGTTACGGCCGCGAAAAGCCGGATCTCCCGCTCAGCTTGCCGAATATATGGAGCGCGTTGCTACTCGGTGTTCGATCGGCGTCAATCGGTCGCCTAGGCGACCGATAGCAGCTGGCGCAGCTTGTCGACGTCTGCGGGTTTTACCAGGTGGTGATTGAATCCTGCCGCGGCGGAGCGTTGCCGATCTTCGTCCTGGCCCCAGCCGGTGAGCGCGATCAACTGCATGTTGCGGTGGGCAGGGTTAGCGCGGATGCGGCGGGCGACCTCGTAACCGTCCATGCCCGGCATGCCGATGTCGAGCAACACCACGTCAGGATTGAACGAGGCGACGCGCTCGAGCGCTTGGCGGCCGCTGTGCGCGAGCGCCACTTCCGCGCCCAGTACCCGCAGCAACATGGCGAGGCTCTCGCCGCCATCGCGGCTGTCGTCGACAATCAGGATGCGGCGCTGCGGCAGCGGCTGGATGCGCCGTTGTGATTCCTGCGGCAGTGCCGCTTCGTTCAGCAGGGGCAGGCGAACGATGAACTCGCTGCCCAGGCCGGGCCCCTCGCTCCTCGCTTCCACACTGCCGCCGTGCATCTGCACGAGGCTCTTCACCAGGGTCAGGCCAATGCCGAGGCCGCCCTGTGACCGCCGCGTCGAGCGATCCACCTGCATGAACATGTCGAACACCTGGTTCAACAGGTTGGCGGCGATGCCGATGCCGTTGTCCTTGACGCTGACCACCGCTTCGCCGTTCTGGCAGCTCGAGGAAATCGTGATCAACCCGCCGTGGTTG
>DASVFC010000665.1:0-3940 GCA_036380235.1 Vicinamibacterales bacterium | reverse complement strand
GCTTGCCGATGGCGTCTTCACCTGGCCAATGCGTCCGGGCAAAGCTGTCGTTGACCATGGCGACGGCCGGGCGTCCTGCCGCGTCGCCATCATCGAAGACTCGTCCTCGCGCGCGGGCGCCGATGGTTTCGAAATAGCCGGGCGTCACGACGCGAAAGCCGGCCCGATGCTGGTCGCCGCTCGCGAGTGTGACGCTGCTGTTGTCGACGACGATCGGTATCGTCGAGCCGTTGCCCGACAGTGGCAGATCGTTGGCGGCACCGGCGGTGACCACGCCCGGAAGGTTCCGAACTCGATCGACGACGGCGGCGAAATAGGCGGCCTGCTGTGGCAGCGGCGTCTTGTTCGGTAACGCGATTCTCATCGTCAGGACGTTGTCGGCGTTGAACCCAAGATCGACGGCGGTCAGCGTGCGGTAGGTTTGCGCGAGCAGTGCCGCGGTGATAACGAGCAGACACGCGAGTGCGGCCTGCACCACCACGAGGACGCGCGAAGGACGTCCAACGGTAATGCCGCGAGCCGAGGGCGCGAGAGGCAGCGTCGCTATGGTGATGGTGCGCCAGATCGGCACCACCGTCATCGCGACCAGGCCGATGGTCGCCGTGACAACGGCGAACGCCACAATCCAGGGCGACACAGCGACGTCGCCGGCGCGCGGTACCGTGGTGCCGGCGAGACGTTGGAAGACGCCAACGAATCCGGACGTCAGCATCAGTCCGAGCGTGCCGCCGATGATGGTCATCAGCAGGCACTCCGTGCCGACCTGGCGGAGCAGCCGCCATCGATCGGCACCGAGCGCCTGGTGCACCGACAGGGCCATGGCGCGGCGATGCAGGCGGCCGGTGACCAGGGCGATCAAGTTGACGATCATGACGACCAGGGCGCAGGCGATGGCCAGGCTGATGAACAGGATCGTCGAGCCGCTGCGGCTGACCACCGTATCGTGCAGTGGAACGAGGCGGGCGCTCCAACCCGCGTTGGATTCGGGGAAGTCCGCGGCCAGCAGTGCCATGGCCGACGCCAATCGATCCTCGGCACCGGCGGCCTGGTCGTCGGCGACGCGCGCGATGGTGTTCAGCCATCGGGCGACGTGGCTGTCTCGATCGGCCGGCTGCAAGGCGAGCGGAATCCAGACATCCGTCGCGGGCTCGGGAAATTGAAACGTCGGCGGCATCACGCCGACCACCACGGTTGGGAGCCGGCCAAGTTCGATCGTCGCGCCGGCCGCGCGCCCGCGAATGCCCAGCCGGTCAGCAAGACGGGCGCTGATGATCGCGACGTTGCTCGCCGGCTCTTCATCCTCGGGCAGGAAGGTGCGCCCTTCGATAGCGTTGATGCCCAGTGTGGTGAACAGGTCCGACGATGCCAGCGCGCCGCGAACACGTTCGGGATCGGGGACACCGGTCAGCGAAACCGGCCAGTTCATGTAGCCGCCGATGCCGATACCCTGCGGCAGCGATGCGCGCAGCGAAAAGAAATCGCCGGGCGACATCGCCGATTCGCGTTGATCCTTCGCCGCGTTGGTGGCGTAAACGCGATGCAGCTGGCCGGCGCGCGGATAGGGCAGCGGCTTCAGGAACACGCCATGCACCACGGCGAACATCGAGCTCGATAACGCGATGCCCACGGTCAGGATACTGATCACGGCGATCGAAAACAGCGGCGCGCGGACGATGGCGCGGAGGCCGTGACGGAGATCAACACGCCAGTCGTTCCAGTAGTGGCGGCGTTTGCGGCGCTCGCCCGCATCGCGGCGGATGCCGGCGCATTGATCGTGGATCCGGGTGCGATCGCCGAACTCGCGCTGCGCCTGGGCGGCGGCCTCCGGCCGCGGCAGACCGTCGGCCATCAGATCGCGGATCCGCGACTCGAGGTGAAAGCGGAGCTCGTCATCGATGTCGTTGGGATTGGTCATTGCTTGCTCGGTTCCGGACCGGACGGCGCGCGCAACACTCGCGCGACGGCGGCGGCATAGCGGTCCCAGGTTTGGGTATCGGCGAGCAGCCGGCGCCGGCCGGCGGCGGTGAGCTTGTAGAACTTGGCGCGGCGGTTGTTGTCGGAGGTGCCCCACGAGGCCTCGATCAGATCCTGGCCCTCGAGGCGGTAGAGCGCGGGGTAGAGCGCGCCCTCTTCGATCAGCATGGCGTTGTCGGTGCGCTGGCGGATCCACCGCGCGATGGCGTAGCCGTGCTGCGGGCCCCACGACAGCGCCTTCAGGATCAGCACGTCGAGCGTGCCGCGCAGCAGATCGAGCGAGTCCTTGCCCATGTCTCCCCTAAGCTTTCTAAGGGAGGAGCATAGATCGCTTCCCCTAAGAGTGCAAGGGCAAGCGGCGTCAGGGCGCCGGGGCGGCGGCACGCGCCAGCGGCAGCCGTTCAGTTTCGTAGATGGCGGTGAGCGTGTCGCCTTCGATCTCGAGGGCGGCAGGGCGGCCCTTGTAGTAGCTCGCCAACATGCCGGTATCGATCAGGATCGCGCGGCCGCCAAAGCGTGCGGTAATCCGTCCCGTCTGCTGTGGCGTGTGGCCGGTGACGAATCGCTTGGCGTTGTACTTCGTCAGCAGCGCCTCGAACGGGCCGCCGCTCGGGTTGTCCGGCTCCGTCGCCAGGCCGCGATACCACAGCGCGCCGTCGGGACTGACGACGACCCAGGACTCGATCTTGAGGATCTCCTGCGCCTCCATCAGCAGCGGCACGTTGAGCTTGCTGCCATCGGGCTTTTGGCCCTCGGCCTGCGCGGCGGCGATGACGGCATTGGCCACGGTGATCTCGTTGGCTGCCACCTGGACGATTTCCTGGAGCGTAAACGTTCGAGTGGCGAGGCCGGACGAGATCAGCCGGTCGACGAAGCGATCGAGCCGGCGGATTTCATCGCGGACGCGCGCATTGAGGTCGTCGAGGCGCTCGGGGGCGGTCGTCGGCGCGATGCCGGCGTGCATGAAGATATTGCCGTTGACCTCGGTGACGATCGGCTTGCCACGCAGCCAGGCGCCGTACTTACCCCTGGGCGCGAAGGCGTCGCGATACTCGACGTAACCCGGCGGGTGCGCGGCCATCCAGGCTTCGCGCGTCTGCGCGTAGACGGCGGGAACCGGTTCACCCTTGGCGAGCTTCATGGCGCCAATGCGCGCGTATTGCTCCCACGCGTCGTTGCGTTTCTTCTCCGAATTCGCATCGGCAAAGGTTGCGAAGATCTCGGGTGTGACGTCCCGGGTATCGCCGATCAGGTTCATCACCTCGTGATTGCCGAGCAGCGCGAAGGCGCGGCCGCCGGCGCTCCTGGCCTGCGGCTCCAGTGCCATCAACAGATCCAGCACCGCCCGCGTGCCGGTGCCGCGATCGGTGTAATCGCCGGTTTGAATCAGCTGCGCGCGGCGGCCGGTCCACTTCCCGCTGGCGTCGGCCAGGCCCGCGGCCTGGAGGATTCGTTTAAACCCGTCAATTTCTCCGTGAATGTCGCCGATGGCGACGATTCTGGCCGCACCCTGCGCCAGCAGTGGAGAAGCCGGAGACCACACGAGTGCAATCGCGAGAAGAAGGGCGACGGAGCGCATCGCCCCAATCGTAACGCACCGCCGCCCCATGATCGACTCTCAAACCGGTTAGGGCAGGTCGTATCTACCACTCGCGAACTCAACGAAGACCATAGTTATGAAAACGCTCAAGACCAGCGCCGCCATCAGGAAGTTCAACACTTTCGAATTAGGATGCGAGGGGTACGTCCATTTTAGGAACCAAGCTCCAAGGGTCGCGCCTGCCGCGCCGCAGAGCAAGGAGAACATGGTTCTAAGCGTCGACCCCGACCGAACACCGTCTGACCACACAAGCCATAGCAGCACTAGCTGGACACCAATCGCAATAATCAGGGCTGCCCCGATGTTTGGAGTCGGAGTCTGCGTCTTGGGACGACCGACGGTGTTGTCAGCCATTTGTTCTCCTGG
>DASVFC010000664.1:0-5143 GCA_036380235.1 Vicinamibacterales bacterium | reverse complement strand
CGCTGAACCTGGCCTCAACGGACACGTCCTGTAGCGGGTGCGGACTTCGCAGCTGCTGGATCTGAAAAGGTGTTTTGCCAAGCGGCGTCGGCAACATAACCAGCGCAGTGGGAACCAGGGTTACATCGTCGACGGTGCAGTACGGGCTGCCCTGCTGGGCGCGGATATGGCAGCGGAACTTCACGACGGCGGGGAGGCGGAGGGCATTCGGGATCGGCACGCCGACGCGGTTACCCGCCGAGAACACCGTCGTCAGATCGGGAATCGGCTTACCGACGGCAATCACTTCCGCCACTTCGCCCAGTTTCAACCCCGGCGTGATGCGAGCAACCGACCCCGAGTCGAGAGTGCCGAACGCACCGACGGTGACGATCTCCGTGGCCGGCAGCGCCGACGCTTCGATCACCAGTGCCTTCGGCAGCCGCGACCGCTCCTGCGCCTGATCGTAGAGGATGATGTCGTATTCGCCCGGCGGCAGACTCGAGAACGGCACCATGATTTCGTTGACGTTCCGAAACACAAAGCCGATGCCTTGATGCGTGCCGGCCGACACGCGCATGTAGGGCCGCAGGTTCTCGCCTTTGATCGTCACCTCGAGGTGGGACAGCTGCTGCGAACGCTGTGGATCGATGCTGGTGATGCTCGGCGGCTGCTCGCGAAACAGCACGTAGGCAGCGTAGCCGAGCGGGATCAGGCCAACCAGCAGCACGAGTACGACAGCGTCGAGCAGGTTCAGCCGGCCGAACAACCGACCATCGTTGTCAACGATCGCCATTCACGCGGCTCCTTTGTTCGCGACACGATTGCGATTGAGATACAGGCGCACGCATTCCTGCGCACCGAGGGCCGAGAGCCACACCAGGTACGGCAACGCGAGCGAGCGGTGGCGAATCAAGGTGCCGATGTTGCCGCTGGTCAACGCCACCAGCATGATGGCGAGAGCACCGTGGGCCGCCAACATCGACGTCAACGCCACATCGCGCCGCATGCCTGCCAGAACGCCGAAGGGCAGCATCGCGGCCATCAAGTACCACAACATTTGCTCGGGCATGTACGCCAGGAATGCTGTTGATTCGGTTCGCCACGGCAGCGGCTCGACGAAGTAGCTGACAAGGGCTTTGGCCGCGAACTGACCGGCTTCGTTCGCCGGCAGGTGATCGTCGATTTCCATGCGTCGCGAATACCATCCCGGCTCGAGCAGATGATACGAATAGCCGTTGGTCATGACGTGCCCGGAGTGATAGAAAGCCGCCTGGCGGAGATTGAACAGCACGCGCTCGTGCACGCCGGGCGCACTGGCCAGCACCGCAATCGCCACCGGCGCGGCCAACGCGACCAGGATCAGGCGGCGGCCCCGTGCCAGCAGCCACGCGAGCACCAGGCCACCGAGCGTTCCTCCCACGGCAGTCAATAATCCGCCGGCGCGCAGACTTTCCATCGCCGCGCCAAACGCCAGCACGCCAACCGCCGCGAGTGTCTTTTGCCAGGCTTGCGGCGCCCGCACGACGGCGACCGCGCAAATCAACTCCGCGACGATCATGAACGCGTTCATCGGTTCTTTCAGCACCGACATCGACCAGAACAGCAAACTCGGCAAGAACAGAAGGATGAGCAACCCTGCCATTGCGACGACGGCGCCATAGCTGCGACGCGCGAAACGGTACAAGGCAAGGGCGGCGCCGAGATACAGCACCATGTTCATGACGTGCAGGCCATACGGTGCGTCGCCTACCAACGCTTGAATGAAGGCGAGGATCACGATGTAGCTGGTCTGGCCGACGGTGTCGAAGCTGTAGATCACGTCGGCGGGCGACATCGAGATGCCCTGGCCGATGTTCCGTAGCCACACCGTTCGCGACTTGTAGAGATGCTCGTCGCCGAAAAAGCTGGCAAACGGCCGCAGATCGTCGGCTGAGAGAAACAACACCGCGATCGCGCTCAGACGGACAAGGATCGCGACCGCGATCAACGTCCAATACCATCGCGTTTCGACTTCGGTGAGTCCCCGGCCGGCGCGAACGACGACCGCCGCGAGCACCGCCAACGACAACACCGTGAGCGGCGACAGCGTGTAAGCGACGCCCAGGACACCACCGGCGAGCACTGCGGTGAGCGCCCGCGATCGGCCCGCCGTCAACGGCAGCGCGAGGGTGGTCATGCCGCCGCCTGCTCCAGTACCGCGTCGTAGCGGGCGATCACTCTTGGCGCGGCGAATCGCTCGGCCGCAACCCTCGCCTCGCCCGACATCGCCCGGCGCCGAGTCGGACTCGACAGCACGCCGGCCAACGCCGCCGCGAGCGAGTCGGCGTCGTGCTGTTCGACCAGCAGGCCATCGACGCCGTGATTGATGATGTCGCGAGTGCCTGCGGACGCGGTCGCAACAACGGGGACGCCCACCGCCATCGCCTCGATGAGCACGTTGCCAAAGCCCTCGTAGTGCGAGCTCAACGCGAACACGTCCGCGCGGGCGATGTACTTCCACGGATTGCGCTGAAACCCAAGCAGCGTGATCGCGCCTTCGAGCTGGCGGTCGGCGATATGACGGCGCAGCGACTGTTCCAATTCGCCCTGGCCGAGGATCAACAACCGCACCGGGAGTGTTCGGCGCAACACGGCGATTGCGTCGATCAGCAGCGGGTAGTTCTTGGCGTCGGCGAGCCTGCCCGCCGCAACAATCACCGGGATCTCGCGATCGACGTCGATCTCGACCGCCTCGCCCGCCTTGGAACGCACGGCGTCGAGGTCGACTGGGTTGGGCACAACCTGGATGGCGTCGGGATTGACGCCGAAATTTTTCGTCAGATCTTCAGCCACGCCGTTAGATGTCGCGACGATCAAGTCGGCTGCGGAATAGGTCAAGCGTGACGTGGCGGTGAACACAGTGCGGCGCCAGCCATGACCCCATTCGTAGTCGGCATCGCCGAGGAATGCCGTCATCGGCGTCTGCTGGTTGAACACCACCCGCGCACCGGTCTGTGCCGCGCGCGCCGCGCTCAACGTCGTTGCAAAGCTCAGGAATGCGACCACCACATGCGGCTCGCCCTCCTTGACGAAGCGGCGCAAGGCCTGCCAGCGCTCAACGCGCGAGGGTGAAGGAGAGGATGTCAAAGCGATCGACGGATCGAGATCCGCCAGGTAAGGTCCGGTTCGTTCGAACAGGAACATCGATCGATCCCACTTGTCGGCCGCGAGCCCGTTGAGCACCTGCACCGCCGCGCGCTCGGCGCCGCCACCATTCAACGACGGCAGCACAAAGCTCACGCGCCTGCGCCCGCTCATCAGGCAGCAGTCGACCGGTTGATGCCAAACGCCTCGTTAACGGCGCGCATCATGTGCGCCGCCTGGCGTTCCAGCGTATGCGCGCGCGCCGTGGCGTAGCCACCAGCGATGAGTCGCTGCCGCAGCGTTGGGCTGTCGATCAATTTCTTGACGGCTTTGGTCAGCTGTTCGGGCGACGCGTCGTGCACGAGCAGACCGTTCTCTTCGTCGGTAATCAAACTGGTGATACCCGACACGCGCGTCGTCACGATCGGCAGTCCGGCCGCCATCGCTTCGAGCAGCACGCGCGGGATGCCTTCACCAGGCCTGGTCGGCAACACGAAAATGTCGTAATCGCGATACAGCGGCATCAATCGATCGAGCGCGATCGGCCCTGGCAGTCGAACCCGATCGCCGACGCCCGCCGCATTGGCATCCGCCTGGATCGAATCACGTTCCGAGTCGCCAATCAGTCCAATCGTCGGCCCGATGATGTCGGCGGTTACGTTGGTGCCCGCCGCAACAAGACTCGCAACGAGCGCCGGGAGCGCGCGCAATCCCTTCCGGGGGTCGATGCGGCTGACCGTTAACAAACGAATGTCCGGCCCTGTGCAAGTATCCGTGCGGTTGGCAATATCGTGATCCGAGAGAGTCGTGGTCTTGGTCTCGATCACACGCGCACCTTGCGCTTCGTGCTTGTCGCGCAAGGCAGCGCCATTGGTGAACGTCAACGCTCTCGTCGTCATGTGACGCAGCGCCCATTCTTCGAAGCCGACATAAGCGCCGAAGAGTGCCTTCTTGATGCCGCGATAACCGAGATGCGGCAGCAACGCCTCGTAATCTCCCACGACCAGCAGGAACACCGGCTTGTTCTGCGCCCGCGCAATGCGAAAGGCGAAGATCGCAGCCGGTGTCGGCACGCGAAGGTGGACGACGTCACATTGCTCGACCCACGCACGCAAGCGGCCATGGATCGATGGCAGCATCGGATAGAACTGTCGCGGTCCCGGGAAATACGGCAGCGGCGCCAGGGTGACATTCGGCGCGCGCACGCGCGATCCCGAGTCCGGCGGCTGGCCCGCCGTCGCTTTGGCGGAGGCGGATCGATCGAACACCGGCACGCATAAGACGACGCGATCGAAGTACGGCGCCAGCGAGTCGACGTACCGCGCAAACGAGCCTTCGCTCTCCCACAAGGCGCCATCCGCGGTCTGCCAGAACGGCATGTGATAGAGGATGCCCAGGGTCATGCTGCGCCCTTCGCGGCGATCAAGCGATCGTACAGCGCGGTGATCGACTCTACGTAGTGGTCGAAGCCAAACCGCGGCAACACGAATTCTCGCGCCTGTTCTCCGAGCGAACCCCGCAGGTCCGCACTGTCTACGAGGCGTGCCATCTCGCGCCCCAACGCGGCGCTGTCACCGGGCTCGACCAGCAGGCCGCTGATGTCGTGCTTCACCACTTCCGGAATGCCCGCCACGCGAGTCGCGACCACGGGCAACCCGGCACCCATCGCAAGCACGAGTGAAAGCGGCAGGCCTTCCCACAACGAGGGCATGGTGAAGAAATCGATGGCGCCAAGGATGTTGCCAAGATCGCGGCGGGCACCGACGAAGTGGACGCGGTCCTGCAAACCAAGCGCGCCGCACCGTTGCCTCAGCTCGTCGCGCAGCTCACCATCACCCACCACGAGCAGGTGCAGGTTGGCGAGCGCAGGCGTCCGCGCCATGGCCTCGAACAACACCGGATGAGCTTTCTGCTTCGTCAGCCGGGCGATGATCCCTGCGGCCATGGCCTGGCGCGGAATGCCGACCGCATCGCGTAACTGATCGCGGCTCATCGTCTTCTCGAGCTGCGACCAGTCAACGGCGTTGTAGATCACTTC
>DASVFC010000663.1:0-10419 GCA_036380235.1 Vicinamibacterales bacterium | reverse complement strand
TGGAGTGAAGTGGAGTAAAAGACGTGCTCCGGGGCAACTCGCCGGCGAAAATTGACGACAAGGGCCGGCTCAAGATTCCGAACGGTTTTCGGGCCTCGATCCAGAAGGATCACGGCGCGGAAGTGTTCGTAACGAGCCTGTCGGGCCAGTCTGTACGCATTTATCCGATGCCGGTCTGGGCGGAGATCGAACGACGCATCGCGCAAATGCCCTCCACTCATCCGGCGCGGCAGCGTTTTCTCGACCGCGTGAATTTTTATGGCCAGGTCGGCGAGATCGATCAGCAGGGGCGTGTGCTGATCCAGCCGCGGTTGCGCGACAGCGCGCTGATGAGCGGCGAAGTCGACGTGCTCGGGCAGCAGAACTATCTCGAGGTCTGGAACCACGAGCGGTTCGCGGCGCGCTTGATCGCCGAACCGTTCACGGACGACGACGCGAAGGCGCTTTCAGACTTCGGGATCTAGTTCGTGGACGAACCGCGGCACGTTCCGGTGCTGCTCGATGAGGTGCGATCGCTCCTGCAGCCGGAGCGCGGCGGCACCTTTGTTGATTGCACGGTGGGCCTCGGCGGCCACGCGCGCATGGTGCTCGAGCACGGCGCGTCGCGGCTGATTGGGATCGATCGCGATACCGATGCCCTTGGGCTGGCGCACACGGCGCTGGCAGGTTTCGGCGATCGCGTGACGCTGGTGCATGCCGACTACCGCGACCTGGCCGCGGTGCTCGACGCGCAGGGCGTGGTTACGGTTGCGGGCGTGCTCGCGGATCTCGGTGTCTCGTCGATGCAGCTCGATCGCGACGGGCGCGGGTTCAGCTTCCGCCGCGACGAGCCGCTCGACATGCGGATGGATCGCACGCAGGGCGAGACCGCCGCGCAATTGCTCGATCGCGTCGATGAGCGTGAGCTCGCCGATGTGATCTACCAGTTTGGCGAGGAGCGCCGCTCGCGACAGGTGGCGCGGGCGATCGTGGCGGCGCGGCAACAGGGCCGCATCGAGACGACCGGCCAGCTGGCGGAGATTGTGCGGCGAGGCGTCGCCGCGCGTGGATGGCAACGGATTGATCCGGCGACGCGCACCTTCCAGGCGCTGCGCATCTGGGTCAACCGCGAGTTGGAAGGCCTCGATGCGTTTATCGGCGCCGCGGCCGCGAGGCTGCAGGTCGACGGACGAATCGCGGTGATTTCGTTTCACTCGCTCGAAGACCGGGTGGTGAAGCACACGCTGCGGGCACTATCAAGTCCGCCTTCGCCCGGTGGACCGGGTTACGGCGGGACGGCGCGACCTGCGGGCGCCGAGGTGTTGCTGAAGGTGCTGACCAAGCACCCGATCGTTGCGGCGGACGCGGAAGCGGCCGCCAACCCGCGCGCGCGCAGCGCCAAGCTGCGCGGCGCGGTGCGAGTGGCGGGTTAAGGGGCGGTTATGGAAAAAGCTGGAACCTTCGAATACGAGATTCGCAAGGACTTCCGCAACAACCAGATCGTGCGCGAGGTCGACGAGCGCCGGTTGCGTGACTTGTGGCAGTCGCTGGCGATCGGCGCCGCGCTCGTGATCGTCTTGCTGTTCTCGGCATGGCAGCACTTCGAGCTGCTGCGGCACGGCTATCGCCTCGAGCAGATGCAGCGCGATCGCGCCGCCGAAAGCGACATCAACCGCCACCTGCGCCTCGAGATGGAAACGCTGCGCGCGCCGCAGCGCCTCGAAAAGCTGGCGACGGAACGGCTCGGGATGGTGGCGCCCGGCGACGCCGAGGCGGTGGTCCTCGAGCGCGTCACGCCGCCATCGCCGCCGGCGAAGTCGGTCGTCGCCGCCGGGGGTCCCCGCGATGCGTCTTCGGCATCGTGGGGCGGCGTCCGGTAAGAGTTACACGCGATGCACAACGATCCGCACTGGCGCCTGGTGATGCGGCGCCGCCTGGTGGTGGCGGCTGGCGTGCTCGTACTGTGGGTCGTCGGCATCGAAGCGCGGCTGATCGTCCTGCAAGTGGTTCAGCACGACGAGCTTGTCGCGCGCGCCGAGCGCCAGCAGATGAGCACCGTGCCGGCGCCGGCCAAGCGCGGCGAGATCTTCGATCGCAACGGCCGCTTGCTTGCATACAGCGTCGACGCCGACACGATCTACGCCGTCCCCACCGAAATCATCGATCCGGCAAAGACCGCGTCGGCACTTTGTGACGCGCTCGACGACTGCACGAAGAAGTCGCGCGAGGAACTGAAGGAGCGCCTGTCGTCGCAGCGCGCATTCGTGTATGTGAAGCGCCGCGCGACACCGATGCAGGCGAAGCGTGTGCTCGGGCTCGATCTCGATGGTGTCGGTTTTCGCAAGGAGAGCAAGCGGTTCTATCCGAACCGCGAGCTTGCCGCCAACCTGCTTGGCTACGTCGGCGTCGACAACGTCGGGCTGGCGGGCATCGAAGCGACCTACGACAAGACGGTGCGCGGCCGCGAAGGCAAGCTGCTGGTCCAGACCGACGCGCGTCGCCACGTGTTCAGCCGCCTCGAGCGCTCGCCTACCGCCGGCGCGTCAATCGAGCTCACCATCGACGAGCAGCTGCAGTTCATCGCCGAACGCGAAGTGCGCGCCGGCGTGCAGGCGGCGCGCGCCGACGCCGGCACCGCGGTCGTGATGGATCCGCATACGGGCGACATCCTGGCAATGGCGAGCTGGCCGACGTTCAACCCGAACGACTACACCGCCGCGCCCGAAGCCGCGCGCCGCAATCGCGCCGTCCAGGATCTCTACGAGCCGGGCTCGACGTTCAAGCTGGTGACTGCTTCGGCGGCGATCGAAGAAGGCGTGATCAAGCCGAGTGATGTGGTCGACGTCAGCGCGGGTTTGATCCGTTTCGGCGGCCGCGTCATCGATGACATGCATCGCTACGACCAGCTGACGTTCGAGGACGTGATCGTCAAGTCGAGCAACGTCGGGGCGATCAAGGTCGGGCTGAAGCTTGGCGCCGAGCGAATGGGTCTCTACGTCCGCCGCTTCGGCTTTGGCCGTCCATCGTCCCCGGATTTTCCAAGCGAAAGCCCCGGCATTGTGTGGGAACCATCCAGGCTGAATGACAGCGCGCTGGCATCGGTGTCGATGGGTTACCAGGTTGGCGTGACGCCGTTGCAGATGGCGGCGGCCGCGAGCGTCATCGCCAATGGCGGCACATTGTACGAGCCGCACGTGGTGCGCGCGATCGTTAAGGGCAGTGTGCGGACGGTGGTGCGGCCCAAGGCCGTCCGGCGCGCGATTCTTCCCGAAACCGCTGCAACGCTGACGACGATCATGGAGCAGGTCGTGATCGACGGCACCGCAAAGGCGGCGCGGCTGGTGAGCTACAACGTTGCCGGCAAGACTGGGACGGCAGACAAGCTGGTCAACGGCCGCTACTCGCCGTATCAGCAGAACGTATCCTTCGTCGGCTTCGTGCCGTCGCGAAACCCGGTGTTGACGGTGCTGGTGATGGTGGATTCGCCTCGCGTTGGCGGCGACACCGGCGGCGCGATTGCCGCTCCAATCTTCAAGCGCATTGCCGATGCGAGCCTGCGCCGGCTCGGCGTGACGCCGACGATTGATCCGGCGCCGCCAGTGATTGTCTCGCGCCAGGCGGACGCGTCGATGGCGTCTGTGGCAGCCCCGCTGATTGGGCCCGCAGTGGTGTCGTTGCCCGTGAACGGCGAGGCCGGCGTGCCCGATCTCACCGGCATGAGCGCGCGCGAGGCATTGCGCGAGCTGGCGCGTCTGGGACTGACCGCGCGCATGCAGGGCGCCGGCTTTGTTGTCGATCAACGTCCCGCTCCCGGATCGCCGCTCGAACCGGGGGCGATCTGCACTTTGATCCTCAATCGTCGTCCAGAGACGGGTGCCTCGGGGCGACTCGCCGGAGCCGCCGGAGAGCAGCGGTGATCGCCGGTGATGTCGTCGACACGCTTCGCTCGCTGATGGTCACACCAGCAGCGGCGGAAGCGGGCGTCGCTCCCGACACTCGCGTTCTCGCGATCGCCTATGACTCGCGCCGCGTCGTTGCCGGATCGATCTTCGTTGCGCTCAAGGGCCTCAAGGCGGATGGCGGCGCGTTCGTGACACAGGCGATCGGTCGCGGCGCGACGGCAATCGTGTCCGAATCACCGCGGCCTGACGGCATCTCGGTGCCGTGGATCCAGGTCACCGATGCGCGGCTCGCGCTCGCGTTGCTCGCCGAGCGCTTCTTCGATCATCCGAGCCGGCGGATGCCGGTGGTTGGCGTCACTGGCACCAACGGCAAAACCACCACCTCATACCTGCTCTGCTCGATCCTCGACGCCGCTGGCTTGCGGGCGGGCATGCTCGGCACCGTTGCCTATCGCATTGCCGGCGAGGATCGCGAAGCCGCGCGCACCACGCCTGAGGCGCCGGATGTGCAGCAGTTGTTGCACGAGATGTTGCAGCACGGATCGAAGTCGGCGGTGATGGAAGTGTCATCGCACGCCCTGTCGTTGAAGCGTGTTGACGGCATGCGCTTCGCCGCTGGTGTGTTCACCAACCTGACCCGCGATCACCTCGACTTCCACGAAGACATGGAAGCCTACTTCGCGGCTAAGCGGCGGTTGTTCGAGATGCTGCCGCAAGGTGCCCCGGCGGTGATCAACATGGACGATCCGAGGGGCAAATCGCTCGTCGAGATCTCGAGCCACCCCGTTACTTACGCCATCACCGCCAAGGTCGACGTCATGCCCGGGCCCATCGAGATGACTCTCGCCGGTCTGCGGATGGATGTGTCGACGCCGAAGGGCGTGATTCCCATCAGCTCGAAGCTGGTCGGCCGGCCGAACGTTTACAACATCCTCGCGGCGTGTGCGACGGCCACCGCGCTCGACGTGCCCCACGACGCCATCGCTCGCGGCATTGCCAGCCTGCCCGGCGTGCCAGGGCGCTTCGAAGTGGTGTCGCAGGCCGACGACGACGTGACGGTCGTGGTCGACTACGCGCATACCGATGACGCCCTGCGCAACCTGCTCGAAACGGCGCGGCCGCTCGCGTCGCAGCGCATCGTCACCGTGTTCGGCTGCGGCGGCGATCGCGATCGTTCGAAGCGGCCGTTGATGGGCATGGTTGCGGCAAGGCTCAGCGACGTGGTGGTCATCACCTCCGACAACCCGCGCTCGGAAGATCCCAAACGGATTATCGAAGAAATCGAGCGCGGCATTCCGGCCGGCACCCAGGCGTCGTCGCGCGCGCCGCAGGTCGAGTCGGTGGTCGATCGCGCGGCGGCGATCGAGCGTGCGGTGTCGATTGCCGCGAAAGGTGATGTGGTGCTGATCGCGGGCAAGGGCCACGAGAAGTACCAGCAGATCGGCGATCGCGTGCTGCCCTTCGATGACGGCGAAGCTGCGCGGGCTGCGCTGGCGCGGCGACGGAAGACGTAGTGCGCGGAGCGATACCGCTCGCCGCGGGCACGATCGCGGCGGCCATGAACGGCCGGTTGATCGCTGGCGACGACGACCGCTACGTGACGGGGTTCTCGATCGATTCGCGGACCCTCGCGGCCGGCGACTTGTTTTTCGCGATCGTCGCCCAGCGCGACGGTCATGACTTTGTTGGCGCAGCGGCAAAACGCCGTGCTGCCGGCGTCGTGGTCAGTAAGCCGGTGCCACTTGGCGAAGACAACGAGTCGTTCGTGGTGGAAGTGACAGACACCACGACGGCGTTGCAGGACCTGGCGCGATATGTGCGACGCGAGTCGGGAGCACGGGTGGTGGCGATAACCGGCAGCGCCGGCAAGACCACTACTAAGGACACGATTGCGGAATTTCTTTCCGGGAAGTACCGCGTCGTCAAGAACACGGGGAACTTGAACAACCACCTCGGCCTGCCGCTCTCGTTGCTCGAGCTGCGACACGGGGCGGATGTGGCGGTGATGGAACTGGGCATGAACCACGCGGGCGAAATTCGAACCCTGGTCGACGTCGCGACGCCGGAAGTGCGCGTGTGGACCAACGTCGGTGAAGCCCACATCGGTCACTTCGGATCGACCGCGGCAATTGCCGACGCCAAGGCCGAGATTCTCGAGAGCGCCTCGGCAGAGACGCTGCTGGTTGCCAACGCCGACGATCGACTGGTGATGGAACGGGTCCCGAACTTCGCCGGCCGCGTCGTCACTTTTGGCACGACCGATCGCGCCGACGTCCGTGCCGTCGAGGTCGAAGACCTGGGCCTTGACGGTTCCCGCGCGCGGTTGATGACGCGCGCTGGAGAGCGCGAGTTAAAGGTGCCGCTGCTCGGCCGCGGCCACCTCATGAACGTGTTGTGCGGAGCGGCGACGGCGCTTGAACTCGGCATCGAGCTTGATGCCATCGTCACCGCCGCCGCCAACCTGAAGCCGTCGTCGAAGCGTGGCGCGGTGTTGAAGCTGCCACGTGGAGTCACGGTGATAGATGACTCCTACAACTCGAGCCCGTCGGCGCTGCAGCGTTCGCTCGAAGTGATCGCGCGCTCGTGGGCGGCGCGCCGTATCGCGGTGCTCGGCGAGATGCTGGAGCTCGGCGAGCTGTCGATGTCGCTGCACGAGAGCTGCGGGCGTGCGGCTGCCGAAGCGAGGTTGTGGCGGCTGATCACCATTGGCGGCGCGCCGGCGCGGGCCATGGGTGAGGCGGCGATCGGCGCCGGCATGAAGCGCGACGCGGTGATTCACTACGACAACAGCACCGATGCGGCGCCGCCAGTGGCGGCGATGCTGACCTCCGGCGACGTCGTGCTGGTGAAAGGTTCGCGCGGTACGCGCACCGACGTGGTAGTCGAACGTTTGACGGCGGCGTTCAGCTGATGCTGTATCACCTCCTCGTCTCGCTGGTGCCGCAGTTCACGGTGTTCAACGTGGCGCGCTACATCACGTTCCGCACCGCGGCTGCGAGTATGACCGCGCTGGTCATCAGCCTGGTGATGGGTCCGTGGCTGATTCGCCGGCTGCGTGATTTCCAGATCGGACAGGTGATTCGGCAGGAAGGCCCCGAGTCGCATCGCGCCAAGGCAGGAACCCCGACGATGGGCGGGCTGCTGATCCTTGCGGCGGCGCTGATTCCGACGTTGCTGTGGGCCGATCTGACCAACATCTACGTGTGGATCGCCGTCATCACCACTGCAGCTTTCGGCGGCATCGGCTTCCTCGATGACTACCTCAAGATTACGCGCCGCTCATCGGGTGGACTCGCGCCACGCTACAAGTTTGGATTGCAGGTGGTGGTCGGCCTCGCCCTCGGCCTGGTGCTGATGTGGCTGGCGGGACAGAACGTCTACAACACGCGGCTGATCTTCCCGTTCTTCAAGCAACTGATTCCCGACATCGGCTGGCTCTACGTGTTGTTCGCGGCGTTCTTCCTCGCTGCCTGGAGTAACGCCGTCAACCTTACCGACGGGCTCGACGGTCTCGCGATCAGTACGTTTGCCGTTGCTGCCGCAGCGTTCACCGCGCTTGCGTACGTGACTGGACATCGCGTGTTTGCCGAGTATCTGTTGCTGGTCCGCTTCGAGCCGGCGGCGGAGCTGACGATTTTTTGCGGCGCGCTCGTCGGTGCGAGTCTTGGCTTTCTCTGGTACAACGCCCACCCCGCGGAGATCTTCATGGGCGATGTCGGCTCGCTCGCGCTGGGCGGTGCGATCGCAACGGTGGCGATCCTGATCAAGCAGGAGCTGCTGCTGGTAATCGTCGGCGGTGTCTTCGTACTCGAGGCGGCGTCGGTCGTGGTCCAGGTGGTGTCGTTCAAGCTTCGCGGCAAGCGGGTGTTCAAGATGGCGCCGCTCCACCACCACTTCGAGCTGAGCGGTTGGGAAGAGCCGAAGGTGATCACGCGCTTTCTCATCGTCGCGATCATCTTCGCGCTCTTCAGTCTGACGACATTGAAACTGCGATGACGGCACAGGACTTTTCCGTGAGCGGGCGCAGGGTGCTCGTGGTGGGCGCCGCGAGGAGCGGTGTCGCCGCGGCGCATTTGCTTGCCAGGCGAGGCGCGGTGGTGACACTCACTGACGCCAAGTCCCGCATCGATCAGGAAGAGGAGTTGCGCAACGCCGGCGTCACCCTCGAACTCGGGACGCATCACACCCGCACGTTCACCGCGGCAGATCTGATCGTCATGAGTCCGGGCGTGCCACTCGAGATGGAGGAAGTGCGTCTGGCCAAAGCGGCCGGCGTTCCGGTGATCGGAGAACTCGAACTGGCGACCCGGTGGCTGCGTGGACCTGTCGTCGCCATCACCGGCACCAAAGGGAAGTCGACAACAACCACGCTGGTCGGGCGGATGCTCGAAGCAGCGGGCAAGCGCGTGATGGTTGGAGGCAACATCGGGTATCCCGTCAGCGCCCAGGTCGACGAATCGACCGAGGACACGGTCCACGTCATCGAAGCCAGCAGCTTCCAGCTCGAAAGCACGGACACGTTCAGGCCGTGGATCGCGGCACTGCTGAACTTTTCTCCCGATCATCTCGATCGCCACCCCGACGAAGCGGCGTATGCGGCGGCCAAGCTCCGCATCTTCGCCAACCAGCATTCCGACGATTGGGCGGTGGTCAATGCCGACAGCCCGGAGGCCATGCAGATGACACAAAACGTTCGCGCACGTGTGGTCACGTTTGGGATCGATGAGCCCGCAGACATTCATGTCGGCCGCGGCTTCGTCTGGCAGCGCACGTCCGAAGGCGACATTCCGTTGCTCCCCGTCGCTGCAGTTCATCTGCAGGGCCGTCACATGCTGAGCAACGTCGCGGCGGCCACCGCCATCAGCCACCTGGCCGGCGCGTCGGGCGCTTCGCTCGCCAAAGCGCTCGAAGGATTTCGCGGGCTCGAGCATGTCATGGAGATCGT
The DNA here is from genome assembly GCA_036380235.1 of Vicinamibacterales bacterium. GTDB lineage: Bacteria > Acidobacteriota > Vicinamibacteria > Vicinamibacterales > UBA2999 > 12-FULL-67-14b. The sequence continues at coordinate 1,593 of DASVFC010000663.1, read as the reverse complement.
CGCGTCGCGCGGCGGCGTGCGGTTTGTCAACGATTCGAAGGCCACCAACGTCGACGCGGCCGCGAAGTCGATCGAGAGCTTCGACAAGGTCATCGCGATCATCGGCGGCAAGTACAAGGGCGGCGATTTTGCCGATCTCGCCGCGCCGCTGCGCTCACATGGGCGCGCGGTGGTGGCGATTGGCGAGGCGCGGCCAATGGTGAAGGCGGCCCTGCAGGAAGTGGTACCGGTCACGGAAGCAGGCTCGCTGGCCGAGGCCGTCCGCAAGGCGTGGGACCTGGCGGTCCCCGATGGCGTCGTGCTGCTCGCGCCGGCGTGCGCCAGCTTCGACATGTTCGCGGACTACGCGGAGCGCGGCCGCCGGTTCAAGGAGGAGGTGCGCAAGCTGATCGCGGAATCGTGAGGTGCGAAGGCGGGAGCAGTGAGTAGTCGTCAGCCGGTTTGCGGCAATTGGGAGCTGGTCGCTGGGAGCGCAGGCTGCCCCGGTCTGCGAGGCTGGTGTCCCAATTCCCTGACTGACTGGCGACTACTGACTGCTTCGACGCGCACCCCATGTATCGAGTGGCGGGGAGCGGAACTTTATATGCCTGTGCAAGTAAGTGCCACTAAAAAATGCGCCGCCGGGGGCGGCGCGAAGAAACGCTGATGGCGAGAAAGCTGCAATCCGACAAGTGGCTGTTCCTGGCCACCCTGGCACTGATATGTGCCAGCGTGGTCATGGTTTACAGCGCCTCGGCGCTGGTGGCGTTGGAGCGCTTTCAGCAGCCGTATCTCTTCGTGACCCGCCAGCTGATGTGGGCTGCGGTCGGCGTGGCCGTGCTGTCGATCGTCATGCGCGTGGACTACCGCACCTACCGCAACGATCGGCTGATCTGGGTGCTACTCGGGGTGGTTGGCCTGATGTTGATCGCGGTGCTGTTCTCGCGGCCAATCAACGGCACGCGACGCTGGTTCGGGGTCGGCGGCTTCGGCATTCAGCCATCGGAGCTCGCGAAACTGGCCGCGATCATGTTCACCGCGCTGATCCTCGAGCGCCGGCGGCATCGCATCAACGAAGTGCAGTACTCACTCGTGCCGGTGGGGGTGATCGTCGGCGGCCTCGTCGGCCTGATCCTGCTGCAACCCGACTTCGGCACCGCCGTGTCGTTGCTCGCGGTGATTGCCGTCATGGTGTTCGCCGCGGGTATCAGCTATCGCTACTTGCTCGGTGCGGCGCTGCTCGCCCTGCCGGCGCTCTACGTGATCATGATGCAGGCGGATTACCGCCGGCGTCGCCTGCTCACGTTCATGGATCCATGGGCCGATCCGCTCGGCGACGGCTTCCAGATCATCCAGTCGCTCATCGCCGTCGGCACCGGCGGCGTGTTCGGCAAGGGGCTGATGAGCGGCGTGCAGAAGCTGTTCTACCTGCCCGAGCCGTTCACCGATTTCATCTTCGCCGTGATTTCAGAAGAGACCGGACTACTGGGCGCGTCGATGGTGGTGCTGTGCTTCTGCGTGATTGCGTGGCGCGGCCTGCGCACCGCGTTGCGCGCGCCCGACAGCTTCGGCGCATTCCTGGCGCTCGGCATCACTATGATGCTCGTATTGCAG
>DASVFC010000662.1:0-2286 GCA_036380235.1 Vicinamibacterales bacterium | reverse complement strand
GTCGCGGCGCCGAAAGCCGAGGAGCACGTGTTCGGCTATACCGTGATGATTGACATTTCGGATCGCGGCGGCCGGCCGCCAGGCGGGTTCAGCAGCGGCAGCGACTGGTTCATCCAGAAGGGTCAGGACACGTTCGGACCGATGGGACCGTTCATCGTCCCGAAAGAGTTCTACGGCGATCCGATGAAACAGTTGAAGCAGACGCTGCTCGTCGGCACCGATCAACGCCAGCAGGCGGATTCATCGGACATGATCCATTCGGTGTGGGAAGTGATCGAGTACGCCTCGTCTCTCGTCACGCTGCAGCCGGGCGACATCATTGGCGCCGGCACGTCCGGCGGCGTCGGCATGGGCACATCGGTGCGCGGGTCGCAGCTATGGCTCGTGCCGGGTGACGAAATCACGGCCTCCATCGACGGCATCGGCACGCTGAGTCATAAGGTCGAGGCCGCGCCGGCACCGCCGCCAGGCACCGGATCGTACCTGCCGCCGGTTGCAACGTATCGCAAGCCACAGCAGAAATAAGCCGCAGGCTCGCCGCCGATGAGGAAAGGCTTCACGCGCCATCCGAAACCAGACGCGCCGGCCACACGCCTGAAGAACTACATCACGCCTGCCGGCCTGCAGCGTCTGAAGGATGAACACAAATTCCTGCTCACGCGCGAACGGCCTGCGGTCACGCAGGTCGTAGCGTGGGCCGCCAGCAACGGCGATCGCAGCGAGAACGCCGACTATCAATACGGTAAGAAGCGGTTACGGGAAATCGATCGCCGGATCCGCTTCCTGACCAGGCGCATCGACGCCGCGGAGGTCGTCGATCCCGAGGCGAAGCGCAGTGGGCAGGCAGCAGCGCGCATTTTTTTTGGTGCCACCGTCCGCTACGCCACCACTACCGGTGCCGAACGCGTCGTAAGCATCGTCGGGGTCGACGAAGTCGATCTCGACCGCAACCAGATCAGCTGGATCTCACCCCTGGCTCGCGCCCTGATGAAGAAAGGTCGGGGCGAGCGAGCCATCCTCCACGCACCCAACGGCATCGAGCAGTTGGAGATACTCGATGTGTCTTACGAACCGATCGAGGTCGAGCCGTTCCGCGAACCACCCGGCGCGCAGGCGCGACCCAGCTAGAGCCGCTCGATCAGATCAATGGCGTTGAGCGTAGCAGCGCCGCGCGCGGTGTTATCGAAGATGCACCACACCGATGCGCGCCGCGCCTGGTGCAGCCGATTCGCCAGGCGCTCGAGATAGCCGGCATCGTAACTGGAATAGTACATGTCTGGAGAACCGTGCAGCCGGTAGTAAAAAACCTTAGGCGAAGCCGCTGGCTCACCGCCGGCATCCGCACACGGCGGATCGGCGGCGACACGCCCGACGCCGTGTGCTTCGAGCCGCGAATCGCCAGCTCCTGTAAACCACGACGGGTGTCGCGGTTCGCAAACGAGCGGTCCGCGGTAGCGCGCCCGAAACGCAGCGAAGAAGGTTTCAACGAGGCGCGGCTCGTAGGCGAGGCCCGGCGGCAGCTGTACCAGAACGCAACCAAGCTTGCGGCCAAGGCCGCCGATCTCATGCACGAACTGCGCGAGCGGCTCGCCGGTTTCTTCAAGACACGATTCGTGCGTCAGAAACTTGGGTGCCTTCACCGCGAATCGGAACCGAGCCGGCACACTCTTCGCCCACTTCTCGTAGGTCTCGCGGCGATGTGATTTGTAGAAGCTGGAATTGATCTCGACGGCATCGAAGCGCGACGCATATCGCTGCAGATGAGTGCCGTCCGAACTGAACAGCGGGGTGTGCTCCTTGCGAATCGACCAGCCTGCAATGCCGACATGCACCACTGATCCGATGCTACCCTGATCGTGTGTTCGTCTTCTTCTCCAACAAGCTCGGCTGCGCCGGCTCCATCCTGGTGTCGCTCGTCGGCACCGCGCTGCTCGTGATGTTGATGCGCAGCTGCGCGTGACCCTCGCCGCGCCCGGGGAAGCGCGGCCGGGCGCCCGCTATCGCGGACAGCCGGCCGCGAGCAGACGCTAGCCGATCTCACCGTCCGGGTTGTAGGCCTGATCGAACTTATAGAACAGGCCGTCCTTGCTGACCTCGAAGGTGCCCTGCACTGAGGTTTGGTTGATGCGGTCCTTCAGGAAGAATTCCGCTTTTTCGACCTGCAGCTTCGAAAAGTACAGCTCCGAGGTTTGCAGGTCCTTGAAAAACTCCTCGCCGAGCTTCAGTGTTTCGCCCGTGCTCCACTCCTTGTCGAAGAACTTCAGGAACACGGCGACGCCGCCCACC
>DASVFC010000661.1:0-7387 GCA_036380235.1 Vicinamibacterales bacterium | reverse complement strand
TCGAGGTCGTCGTTGGTGCCGCCGAGGTCGGTCATCTTCTCGCGCGTGATCGAAAGCAGGGCAACGCGGCCGCCGTCGACGATCACCATCCCGTTCATCACCGCGCCGAAGATGCGGACGCGAGCCAGGCTGTTGCTGTCGTAGTGCGTGCGCGCGATCCATTGCGGATCGGCGCCGGCTTCGACGCACCGCCGGGCGATCTCGTAGGTGCGCGGTGACAGGTGCGAGAAGTGGAACGAGCCGGTGTCGGTGAGCACCGCGAGATAAATATGCGTCGCGACCTCTTTGGTGAGCGGCGCAGCGAGCGCTTCGATCAGCGAGTAGACCATCTCGCCGCAGGCCGCCGCGGATTCGTCCACCCAGTTGATCGCGCCGTAACCGGTGTTGCCGGGATGATGATCGATGTTGAACACGGGCGACAGGTCGAGCCCCTTGACGCCAGTGCGCGCCAGGTCACTGCATTCCATGATCAGCGCTGCATCAAACGTGTCGGTGATCTCGGGCGTGATGCGGATCGAGTCCACGTCGGGAAACGGCTGCAGGAACACCGGCGGAATGGCGTCAGTGACCACGGTCGCTTCCTTGCCGAGCCCGCGCAGCGCCAGCGCCATCGACATCGCCGAGCCGATGGCGTCGCCATCGGGACGCTGGTGCGAGGCGATCACGAAACGCCGGCCGTGCTTGATGCGGTCAACGAGCTCAGCGGGCGGGTTCGTCATTCTTTACCGTGGTGGCGTCCTTGCCGTCGGCGACCGTATCCACCACGTTCGGATCCTGAACTGTTCGCGCCGCGTCCTCGGCGTGAATCTCCTGGATGATCTGCTCGATGCGATCCTGGGCCGCGACCGATTCGTCGAAGATGAATTTCACTTCCGGCGAGCGGCGCAGCGTCAGCCGCTCGGCCAGCAGGTGACGCACGAAGCCGGCGACGCGCTCGAGCGCTTTCGCGGTCTTCTTTCGTTCATTGGCGTCGCCGATGATCGTCCAGTAGACGCGCGCCAGCGACAGATCAGCGGTGACCTTGGCGCGGGTGACGGTGACGAGGCCCACGCCAGGATCGCGGACCTCGGTGGCAAGCATCTGGCTGACTTCTTCGCGAACCTGTTCCTGGATTCGCTCAACGCGGTGGGAAAGAGCCATGAGAAAGTCTACAGTCTTCAGTCGGCAGTTCACAGTTTAGTCCGCAGTCATACAGGTAACAGTCGGAAGCCAACTGAGCACTTCCGACTGAACTGTGAACTGTAGACGGCCGACTGCGGACTTTCTCAGGCGGGTTGCGCGACCCGCTCCATCTGGAACGCTTCGATGACGTCGCCGACCTTGACGTCATTGAAGTTCTGCAAGCCAAGGCCGCATTCGAATCCGGCCTTGACCTCCGACACGTCGTCCTTGAAGCGCTTCAGCGAGGCGAGCTTGCCTTCCCACACCACGACGTTGTCGCGGAGCAGCCGGGCCTGGGCATCGCCCTGACGAGTGATACGGCCGTCGGTGACCATGCAGCCGGCAATGGTGCCGATCTTCGGGACCTTGAAGGTCTCGCGCACCTGGGCGATGCCAATGCGCTGTTCCTTGAAGGTCGGCTCGAGCAGGCCGGTCATCGCCTTCTTGATCTCATCGGTCACGTGATAGATGACCGAGTGGTGGCGAATGTCGACCTTCTCGCGTTCGGCGACCTCGGCGGCATTGCGATCGGGCCGCACGTTGAAGCCGATGATGATCGCGTTCGACGCCGTGGCGAGCAACACGTCGCTTTCGTTGATCGCGCCCACCGCCGAGTGCATGATCTTGATGCGCGTTTTTTCGTCAGACAGCTTGGCAAGCGTGTCGGCGAGCACTTCGGCCGAGCCCTGCACATCAGCCTTGATGATCAGCGGCAGCTCCTTTGAGCCTTCTTCCGACAGCTGGGCCTGCAGCGACTCGAGGGTGAGGCGCGAGCCCTTGGCGCCGAGCGCCCTGTCCTTGGCCTGGCCCTGGCGGAACGTCGCGATCTGCCGCGCTTTGGCGGCGTCGGCCACCTGCTGGAAGCCGTCGCCCGGCGAGGGCAACGACTCGAGGCCGAGCAGCTCGACCGGCGTTGACGGGCCGGCTTCCTTCAGGTTACGGCCGCGATCGTCGATCAGCGCGCGCACCTTGCCGACCACCGGACCGGCGATGACGTTGTCGCCGACCCGCAGCGTGCCGTCCTGCACCAGCACCGTGGCCACCGGGCCGCGTCCGCGATCCAATTTGGTTTCGAGCACCGTGCCGATCGCACTGCGCTTCGGGTTCGCCTTGAGATCATCGAGCTCGGTGACGAGCAGGATCATCTCGAGCAGCGTGTCGAGGCCGGTCTTCTTCTTTGCCGACACTTCGACGAACACCGTCTGGCCGCCCCAGTCTTCGGGCATCAGTCCAAGCTCGGTGAGCTGGCGCTTGACGGTTTCAGGATTGGCGCCGGGCTTGTCGATCTTGTTTACCGCGACGATGATCTTCACGTTCGCGGCCTTGGCGTGATCGATCGCTTCGCGGGTCTGCGGCATGACACCATCGTCTGCGGCCACCACCAGCACCACCACGTCGGTGACCTTCGCGCCGCGGGCGCGCATCATCGTGAACGCGGAGTGGCCGGGCGTGTCGAGGAACACGATGCTGCGGCCGCTCGCGGTCGGCACGAGGTACGCGCCGATGTGCTGCGTGATGCCGCCGGCTTCGCGCTCGGCGACCCGCGCCGAGCGAATCGAGTCGAGCAGTGTCGTCTTGCCGTGATCGACGTGACCCATGATCGTGACCACGGGCGAGCGCGTCCCCATGTCCTTGGGATCTGCCGCCTTGTCGCTCTCGGCGATGATCTCCTGCTCGAAGCTGCGCGTTTCGATCTCGGCGCCGAAACCGGCCGCGAGTTCTTTTGCCGTCTGCAGATCGATGACCGAGTTGATCGTCATCATCAAACGGCGATCGAGCAGCGCTTTCAGCGCGTCCTTGACGCGGATGTCGAGACGGTCCGCCAGATCCTTCACCGTCATGCCTTCGGAGAAGGTGATAGTGCGGGTGATTGGCGGCGGCGCGGCCGGAGCAGCCGGCGCGTTCGGACGCGACTGCAATGCCTCGCGCTTCTGCGCGGGCTTCATCCCGCCCGGACGCTGCTGCGGACGGAACTGCTGCTGCCGCATCGGCGGCTGACCCGGGCGCTGCGGCATGCCGCTGCTCGGGCGCACCGGCTGCGCGGGCAGCGGACGCGGGCCGCCCAGCATTGCGGCCGTGTTGCTCTGCGGCGGCCGCTGGCCGTACGGACGACGATCTTGCGGACGATTACCCGGCGCGAGGTTGCCCGTCGCCTGCTGCGGCGGACGCTGCTGCTGCGTCGGCACGACGCGCGGCGGCTGCGGCGGCAGCACCCGTTTGGGCTGCAACGGCGGCGCGCTCGGCGGCGCTTGTCCGGGTTCTTCGACGCGGAGACGAATGCTGGGCGGCACAAAGCGGCCGCTCTTCTCGCGCACCGCCTCCGCGGCGGCGGCCGGCACTGACGGTTCCACCTCGGGCGGCGCTGGCGCCGGCGCGGGCGGTTCATCCACGGCTGGAGGCGGCTCTTCGACTGGCGGCGCGGCGATGGCGACGAGTGCCGGCGGCGGCGCTTCAGCCACCGGCGGCGGTTCGGCCGCTGGCGGCGCGGCGGCCATGGGCGCCTCTTCGACCTTCGGCGCCTCCGGCTTCACCAGCGTCGGCTTCTTGATCAGGCGCGGTGGCCCAAGCGTTGGCGTGGCCGGTTTCGGCGGCTCGGCGGCCGCCGGGGCAGCACCCTTCTTGCCCGGCGCAGTCTTGGTCTTGGCCGCGCTCTTCACGGCCTTCACCGCCGCTTCCGAGAAGATGTCGCCCTTGGGCAGCGTGATGCCGCGCTGCTTCGCCAGGCGATCGACGAACTGGCGCGCGACGATCTCTTCGAGCGTGCTCGACGCGCTCTTCAGCTCGATGCCGTGATTCTTCTTCAACAAATCCAGCACTTCGTTGCTGGTGGTGTTGAGCAGCTCGGCGACCTTGTAGATACGAACCGTGGACAAACTGTTTGATCCTTTGCCGTCGGCCTTGCGCCTTCAGCCAAATGGCTTACTGCCTGTCTTCACCTTCCGCGGCCGCTGCCGGCTCGGGCTCGGCGTTAGCCGCCTCGAGCGCGCCAAACTGCGCCTCGACTTCCTTGCGCTTTTCTTCCTCGCTCTTGATGTCGATGCGCCAGCCGGTGAGCTTGGCGGCAAGGCGGACGTTCTGGCCCTTCTTGCCGATCGCGAGAGACAACTGGCTGTCCTCGACGACCACCTCCATCACCTTTTCCTTGTCATCGACGATCGTCACGCGTTGGACCTTGGCCGGGCTCAGCGCGTTGGTGACGAACTGCACCGGGTCGTCGGAATAATCGACGATGTCGATCTTCTCGCCGCGCAGCTCGCGGATGATCGCCTGCACGCGCGTGCCCTTCATGCCCACGCAGGCGCCGACCGGATCGACGTCGCGCTCGCGAGAGTAGACCGCCACCTTGGCGCGATCGCCGGCTTCACGCACGGCACCGCGGATCATCACCGTGCCGTCGTAGATCTCCGGCACTTCCTGCTCGAACAGCTTGATCAACAGGGCGGGATCGGTGCGCGACAGGACGATCTGCGGGCCCTTGGCGCTCTTGCCGACGGTGCGAATCACGGCGCGGACGCGGTCGCCCTGCGCGTAGCTTTCCGCGCGCGACTGTTCCTTGCGCGGCAGGATCGCCTCGACGCGGCCAACTTCGACGATGATGTCGCCCTGCTCGAAGCGCTTGACCAGGCCGTTCATCACTTCGCCGATGCGCTGGTTGTATTCGGCGAACACGTTCTCGCGCTCGGCTTCGCGGACCTTCTGAAAGATCACCTGCTTGGCCGTCTGCGCGGCGATGCGGCCGAGCACGTCGGTGCGCTTCGGGAACTCAATCTGGTAGCCGGTCTCGACCTCGGCGTCCTCGCCGTAGATCTCCTTCGCCTCCGCGATCGAGATTTCCTTGGCGGGGTTGGTCACTTCCTCAACGATGGTCTTCACCGCGAACAGCTCGATCTGGCCGTTCTCGGGGTTAAATTTCGCCTTCAGCTCTTCGTCGCCCTTGTAAAACTTCCGCGACGCGGTCAGCACAGCCTCTTCCATCGCCTGGATGACGACGTCCGGCTCAATGCCTTTTTCCTTTGCGAGTGCTTCGATCGTTTGCTGCAGCGGATTCGCGCTCATCAGAATTCAACCTCTAATCGGGCCCGACTAATCAATCGCAAGGGCAGCTTCACCAATTTCTTACCCTCAGATTCGAACAACACGTCGTCGCCCTCGATTCCCTTGATTCGGCCGGCGAACGCCGTCTGGCGCTCAACCGGTTGCGACGTCACGATCTTCGCCCACCGTCCAGTGAACCGGCGGTAGTCATCGGCGGAGCGAAGCGGCCGATCCAGACCCGGAGACGACACTTCGAAGGTGTAGCCGCCGGGCATCACGTCCTCGACATCGAGCAGCGTGCCGAGGTCCTCGGCGACGCGGGCGCAGTCATCGATGCTGACGCTCTCTTCGGGGGTCGCCGCGGGACCGGGACGATCGACAATCACCCGCAGCACCTGCTGGCCGCCTTCGCGTTTGAGCTCGACGTCGAAAATCTCGAGGCCGTAGGTGTTCGCCACCCGTGTTGCCAGGTCCCGGACACGATCGAGCGGCTGCACGAAAGCCCCCATAAAAACAAAAAGTGGGCTGAATTACAGGCCCACTCTGGTTGCCCAGACTAGTTACCGACCCTCAATAATAGCACGAAGGTTCAGACGAAGGTTCGGACGACAGTTCCGACGAAGGTTCAGCAGAGGGGTTCCTTCGGCGGTTCAGAGCGGCCTGGCGACGAGGTCGTATTCCTGGCTGCCGACGATCTCGACGTCGATAAAGGCGCCTGTTTCGAAGGCTGAAGGGTCGCAGTCGGTCAGATAGACAATCGGGTCGATTTCAGGGGCCTGGCCGGGAAGGCGGCCCTGCAGGACCAGTTCGTGTTCGGGGGACGGACCGTCCACGACCAGCCGAACCTTCTCGCCGATGCGGCGCTGCTGTCGAGCTGCCACCAGGTCGCGCTGGCGTGCCATCAAGCGGTCCTGCCGCTGGCGCTTCACGCTCGCCGGCACATCGTCCTTGAGAGCAAACGCCGACGTGCCTTCTTCGTGCGAGTAGGTGAACACGCCAACGTGATCGAAGCCGATCTCGTCGATGAACTCCTCGAGCGCCATGAAGTCGTTCGCGGTCTCACCGGGGAAGCCGACGATGAACGTTGTCCGAAGGGCGACGTTGGGCATGCGCGCGCGGATGTTCTGCAGCAAACGCACGTACGACTTGCGCGTGCCGGGCCGCTTCATCCGCTTCAACACCGCGTCTGACGCGTGCTGCAGCGGCAAATCGATGTACTTCACAACCTTGTCGAGATCGGCGATGGCGTCGATGACCTCGTCGGTGATTGTTGTGGGATAGAGATAGAGCAACCGGATCCACTCGATGCCCTCGACGTCGTTCAACGCCCGCAGCAACTTCGGCAGCGCGCCTCTCTCGCCGCGGTCGATGCCGTAGAAAGTCGAGTCCTGCGAAATCAGCAGTAGTTCCTTGACGCCCTGTGCGGCAAGCTGCTTCGCTTCGGCAACGATTGATTCGATCGATCGACTCCGATAGTGGCCGCGCATCTTCGGGATGATGCAGAACGCGCACTTGTAATCGCAGCCCTCGGCGATCTTCACGTAGGCGTAGTGGCCGGGGGTTACTCGCTTTCGGGGTGTGTCACTGTCGTAGATGTACGTCGGCAGATCGAGGCCAAAGACGGGTAATGTTCCTTCGCTGACGGGGGGTGTTGCTGGTCGGGGGATGCTGCTTGTCGGGAGGGGTTGCCTGTCGGGATCGCGCTTGTAGAACGTCATCGGCGCAGCGGTCCCCGGTTCCCGGTTGCCGGCTCCCGACACGGCAGCCGTGAAATTTGCCAGGTCGCCGGTGCCCAGGACGACGTCGATCTCGGGGATTTCCCTTTTCAGTTCTTCGCGATAGCGCTCACCGAGGCAGCCGGTGACGACAAGCTTTCTCCCGGCGGCCTGCTTCTTCAGCTCGGCCATTTCGAGGATGGTGTCGATGGACTCCTGCTTGGCGCGATCGATGAAGGCGCAAGTATTCACCACCAGCACGTCGGCTTGCGACGCGTCCGCGGTGATTTCGTGGCCGTCCTTCTCAGCCATCCCGAGCATGACCTCGGAGTCGACGAGATTCTTGGGGCACCCCAAGGACACAAACCCGATCTTCATGGGAACTTCACAGTGTAGCAGGCCAACAGGCCAACAGGCCAACAGACCGTCAGGCCGTCAGCTAGACGGGCATGAGCCGGACTGGCACCGAAAGGTGC
>DASVFC010000660.1:0-5611 GCA_036380235.1 Vicinamibacterales bacterium | reverse complement strand
TCGAGACGATCAGGATGTCGAGCGCGTCCCACCAGGTAATGGGCGGTCGCCGCAGGACCTCGGTCAGGAAATCCATCTGTCGCTGCAAGATCCTATCAGCCCCACCTGAGCAGGCGAAGGACGATTAGAAACGGTTCATCGCGAGCCGGAGCGCGTCGGCAAACCGGGCGACGTGGACCATCTTGTCGACCGCGTGGACGCGAACGATGTGGGCGCCGCCAAGGATCGCAGCGGTCACGGCGCCGGCCGTCGGCCAATCACGATCCTCAGAAGGCAGCGGGCCGGTGGCGGCAGCGAGAAACGACTTGCGGGAGGCTCCGACCAGGATCGGCAATCCCAGCTCAGCTAATCGCTCGAGCCCCACGAGAGCAGCCATGCTGTGCGGCGCCCGTTTTGCGAATCCCAGGCCTGGGTCGACGATCAGCTGAGCGAAATTCACGCCGCGGGCATGCGCGCGATCGATGCTTCGATGAAGGTCGTTGACGATGTCGCCGACCACGTCCCCGTACTCGGCCTGGGCATACATGTCCTCGGGCCGACCGCGAGTATGCATCACCACCGCCGGCACGCCACGCTGCGCCACCAGCGTCGCCAGCTCCTCGTCGAACGCGAACGCGCTGATGTCGTTCACGATGCTGGCACCCTCATCGAGCGCGATCCTCGCCGTCGCCGACTTGTAGGTATCGATCGAGATTGGAACCTTCACGCGGGGAGCGAGGGCCTTCAGCACGGGCAGCGCCCGGGCAATTTCTTCGTCGGCCGGCACTGCAGCGGCACCAGGACGGGTCGATTCGGCGCCGATGTCGAGGAGGTCGGCGCCGCTCGCCTCCATCGCCATCGCGAGGTCGAGCGCGTGCGCGGGGTCGAGCGCCTTGCCGCCGTCTGAAAAGGAATCGGGCGTCACGTTGAGCACGCCCATCACTAAAGTGCGCGGGCCGAGCACCAGTGGCGCCCGGCCCGGAATGGCAACGGAAAACGATCGTCGCGGAGCGGCGATCACTCCTGCGCGAGCGGCTTTCGGATCGGCTCCATCGGCGGAACGATCGACGGACGCTCCTTTTCTTTCTCCTTCGGCGCCGCGGCATCTTCCGACGGCACGTCGGCGGACGGCGCGTCATCGAGCGGATGGCCGTAAGCCAGCCGGCGGACCTGGTCGGCGTCGAGAATCTCGCGGGCCAGCAGCGCATCGGCGATGTCGATCAGCCGCTGCTTGTGCTCCGTCAGCAGCGCCGTGCAACGCTTGTACTGATCGTTGACGATGTTCTTCACCTCGGCGTCGATCTTCAGCGCCGTGTCTTCCGAGTAATCAGTATGCTGCGCGATCTCACGGCCGAGGAAGATCTGCTCTTCCTTCTTGCCGAAAGTGAGCGGCCCCATGACTTCGCTCATGCCCCATTCGCACACCATGCGGCGCGCCAAATCGGTGGCGCGCTCGAGGTCGTTGCCGGCACCGGTGGTCATGTTGCCGGTAGTCAGCTCCTCGGCTATGCGGCCGCCGAGCAGCAGGCCGATCTGATCCATCAAGTAGTTCTTGGAGTAGTTGTGCTTCTCGTCCGCCGGCAGCGACATGGTCAGGCCGAGCGCCATGCCGCGGGGAATGATGGTGACCTTGTGCAGCGGATCGGCGTGCGGCAACAGGATGCCGAGCAGCGCGTGACCGGCTTCGTGAATCGCCGTGATCTTCTTCTCTTCCTCGGTGACGATCATCGAACGCCGCTCGGCGCCCATCATCACCTTGTCCTTGGCGTACTCGAAGTCCCACATCGCGACGAGTTTCTTGTTCTGTCGCGCCGCGTTCAGGGCCGCCTCGTTAACGAGATTGGCGAGGTCAGCGCCGGTGAAGCCCACCGTGCCGCGTGCCAGGATCTTGATGTCGACGTCGTCGGCCATGGGAATCTTGCGCGTATGCACGGCAAGAATGCCTTCTCGGCCGCGCACGTCGGGACGATTGACGATCACGCGCCGATCAAAACGGCCGGGGCGCAGCAGCGCCGGATCGAGCACATCGGGGCGGTTGGTGGCCGCCATCAGGATGACGCCTTCGTTCGATTCGAAGCCGTCCATCTCGACGAGCAGCTGGTTCAGCGTCTGCTCACGTTCGTCGTGGCCGCCGCCGAGACCGGCGCCGCGGTGACGCCCGACGGCATCGATTTCATCGATGAAGATGATGCACGGCGCGTTCTTCTTGCCCTGCTCGAACAGGTCGCGCACGCGCGAAGCGCCGACGCCGACGAACATTTCGACGAAGTCCGAGCCGCTGATCGAGAAGAACGGCACGTTCGCCTCACCAGCGACCGCGCGCGCGAGCAGGGTCTTGCCGGTTCCCGGCGGGCCCATCAACAGCACGCCCTTCGGGATGCGGCCGCCGAGCTTCTGGAACTTCTGCGGTTCTTTCAGGAACTCGATGATCTCCTGCAGCTCGGTCTTGGCTTCCTCGGCACCGGCGACGTCGCGGAACGTCACCTTTTTCTGCGCCGACGAGGACAGCTTTGCCTTGCTCTTGCCGAACGACAACGCCTTGTTGCCGCCGCTTTGCACCTGGCGCATGAAGAAGATCCAGAAACCGATCAGCAACAGGATCGGTGCCCACGACAACAGCAACGCCGCCCACGGCGATGCGGTCGGTTCCTTCGCCTGCACGACCACCTTCTTTTCAATCAATCGATTGACGAGGCCTTCGTACTGCGCCGGGATGTAGGTCCGGAAATTTTCCTTGGCGAGGGTGATGCCGGTGAGCTCGTTGCCGGTGATGGTCACGCGCGCCACCTGGCCGGAATCCACCCACACAATGAACTCGCTGAAGCTCACGGGCAGCTCATTGCGCTGGAACTTCGATGAGAAGTTCCATACCAGTGCGACCAGGACAATCATCGCAACCCAGAAAACGACGCTCTTTACTGTCGTGCTCAACACTGCCTCCAGGCGTTCATGCGGGGCCCCGGCGATACAGATTTTGCATCTCGGAGTGCATTCGCCTCAGGGTCAAGATTACCACGCTGGATGTGAGGGCAGTGACCCGAAACGGGTCAGCCAATACCTGACCCGCTACCCACACAATGTCGCCCTTCTCAGTAGTGACGATGGGGACTAGATCGCGGTCGTCTTTCGGGACCTTACGATCGACCAACACGTCCTGCACTTTCCTGCGTCCCGGTGCACCGAGCGGCTGTAGCCGATCGCCAGGACGCCGCGGCCGGACGATCAAGTGATCACCCAGCATGCGCGCGTCAACAATCGCCGTCGACGCGCCGAGATTAAGTGACGCCGGCGTCGACATCGGTCCTTCAGCACTTACTGCCCACGCGCCATAAGGCGCCTCGACAGTGCCGGGGACAGCCAGCCGTAGTTCGAACTCGACTACGGCCTTGGATGGGGAACCCTTACTTAATAAGACAGCATTGGCGCCAAAACGTTCCAACCTCAGGCCCGGCAGCGTCGGTACCTCGACCCCTGCGACAAACGCGCACAGCGCCCGCGCCTCTTCTAAGCCATAGGAGCCCGCGGGGTTAGCGGTTTCCAACGCGAAGCGGGCGACGCGCGTCGCCAGCGCGGCCGGCAGCCTCGCCAACTCCTGCGCACTGACCACCACGTTGTCGTTATCGGTCGGTTTGACGATTTGCATGTAGGCCGCGTTGGCCAGCGTCTCAAGAAAATCGGCGTCGGCGCGCAGCGTTTCCGCCGCGCGTGCCAGCGCAGCGTCGGCGCCTGTATTGATTGCTCGCAGTAGCGGTAGCACCTGGTGACGGACGAGATTGCGCGGAATGCTCGGGTCGCGGTTCGTCGCGTCCTCGCGCCAGGCTTCGTCGAGAGACTGCAGGAGCGCCTGCAGCTCACCACGTGTCTCGGCGAGCACCGGGCGGACCACGGGTCCACGCCGCGGCGCCATCGCCGCAAGACCTGCGCTTCCCGCCCCGCGCGTCAATCGGAGCAGCACCGTTTCCGCTTGATCGTCGCGTGTGTGCGCCACCGCAACCGCGGCCGCTTTTGCCGATTGCATCGCCTCGCGATAGAAGCGTTGCCGCGCCACACGGCCGGCAACTTCGATCGACGCGCCATCACGCGCGGCGAGCGCGGGAACGTCGGCGTCGCCGACAATCGCCGGCAACTCGAGACGAGCGGCAAGATCGCGCACGAACATCGCATCGGCATCGGCATCCACGCCGCGAACGTGATGATTGAGGTGCGCAAGCCCGGCGAGAATCAGCTCCCCGCGCGACGCCAGTTCACGCAGCACGAACAGCATCGCGATCGAATCGGAGCCTCCCGACACGGCCGCAAGCAGGCGTGTATCTGCGGACCACAGCTGGTGCTGCGCTGCATACCGCGACACGCGATCGATCAGGCTTGTCACTGGACTGACGACTGAAAACTCAGACTGTCGACTGCTGACTGCGACTGTTAACTGTTAACTGGACTCTTAACTGCCGACTGTTGACTGCCGACTGCCGACTGTTGCTGGTGCCGGAGGGCGGACTCGAACCGCCGACCCTGCGCTTATGAGACGCATGCTCTAACCAGCTGAGCTACTCCGGCTTTGCCTCGCCGTAGCCCCCGTTATGGATACACGCGGAGGCGGGCATGAACCTTCTATGGTAACGCCTCGATTAGCGCTGCGGCAAGCAGCGGGATGAGCAACTCGTGATGTCCGGTGATTGCGTAACCCTTGCCTGTGCCGAGCGTTGGCCGGTTGACCACATTCGTCAACGGGCGATAGTGCCGCAGGAAATCGAGGTTCACCGTCGTCAGGCCATTGAGCGACCGGCCGTCGTTTCTGGCGATGGCAACCGCCTTCAGGAAGACCTCGGGCAGCACCACCGCGGAACCGCAATTCAGGTAAACGCCGCCTTCGAGTTGCGCGACCGTGGTCACGAAGTACTTGAAATCGCGGAGGCTCGCCTCACCGATCGCCGCACCGGATGCCTGCGGATGCATGTGGATGATGTCCGTGCCGACGGCGACGTGAACGGTGACCGGGATTTGCAGCCGCCATGCCGAGGCGGCAATGCTGATCTGCGCAAAAGGCGGTTTGGCCGAATGAAGATAGGTGCCCACCGCCTGCCCAAGGCCCAGACCGGCGGCCACGCCATCATTAATGGCGCGGTTCAACTCTGTGCCGGTCTCCTCCGCCATCCCGAACTTCCCGGGACCAAGCGCCGCATCGACGTCCTCCGATGTGCCCCCCGAGAGCGCGATCTCGAAATCGTGAATGATGCCGGCGCCGTTGGTGGCGATAGCCGAGACGAACCCGCGCTCCATCAGATCGACGAGAATCGGCGACAGTCCCGTCTTCAACACGTGCGCACCGAGTCCCCAGACGATCGGTCGGCCCTTGTTCCTTGCGGCGGCGATCGCCGCCACGACCTCCTTGAAGTCCTGGGCCGCAAGCAGGCCCGGCAGCGCCGCAAGCCATCCGCCGAGTCCGGAGCCCTTCTTGTAAGGGGTCGCAAACTGTGCCAGTGACACCTTGCTTTGCCGCGATCGCAGCGGATACCGCTTGACGCCTGACAAATCGAATTCTTCGTATGGCAGTTTCATCCGTGGTAGGTCCTCACGCAATCAGCATCGCGTCGCCATAACTATAAAACCGATATCGGTGCGCGATCGCTTCGTT
>DASVFC010000659.1:0-3448 GCA_036380235.1 Vicinamibacterales bacterium | reverse complement strand
CGGGTAATAGCTGAATCGCCGTCGCGCACTTCGGCGGCCACCACGAAGCGAGCGCCGTCGCGGCGGATCGCCCCGGGTTGCACCGTCGGCGCGACGTTGTCGATCTCGAAGCTGCTGCTTTCCAGCTCGCCGGTGAGCGCGCTATCGGCAGGGTTGACGCGGCGGTCCGAGGCGGCGACTTTTAGCACATAGGTGCCGTTCGGCACGGAGCTGGTATCCCACACCAGCAGGGTGTCGCGCAGATCGTTCTTCAAGACGCGCCAGTTCGTCTCGCCCTCGCGGCGATAGAACACGTCGTAACTCAACTCGTCGTTGTTGTCGTCTTCGGCTTTCCACGCGAACGTCTGCAAACCACGCTGGAAGATGCGGCGGCCAAGCGCGGGCGATCCGGCCCCGCCCGGCGTGCTCGACGCGGCGCGCCGATCCTGTGCCTCTTCATCGAGTCCGGCAATTTCGGTTTCGCCGCTCGAGAACGGCTTCTGGAACACCACGCCCGGCGGATGCACCGTGATCGACACCACCTGCGGCCGGATGTTGCGGGGCAGATACGCTGCGGACACCGAGGTCAGCGTCGGTGATGCGCTTGCCGTTCCTGTCAACACCGCGCGCCACTGGAAGTAACGTGCCTTGGGGCTGGTCACCGGCGAGCCTTCAGCGTGCGTATAGGGACCGGCCCATTCACTCCACGCCTCATCCGGCGTCCGCGTATTGCCAGAACGTGAAAACACTTCAACCTTGGTGCCGGCTGGTGCGGTTGCGCGCCAGGTTATGACGCCCCACGTCGACACGAGGCGCGCGTCCTTGACGTCGGACTCATAGGTGCCGCGGGTCGCGCGCGTGGAGGAAATCGCCATCAGCAACCCCGGATTGGCGGTGGTCACATACGTGCGATCGTTGGCGCGCAGCAGCATCGTCGCCTGCTGGGCGGGGACGCGCGTCACGAGCACGGCGTTGACGGGATCGCCGCTCAAGCGAAATAGCTTCCCCCGCGTGCCCGTCGCCACGAGCAGCGAGCCGTCCGGCTCGATCGCAATGTCGTAAGGTGCGTCCTCTCGCGGCACCCACATCTCGTCCCATAAACCATCTGGCTGGATGCGGAAGACTGCGCCGCTCGGACGCCGATCCGCCGGACTCGATGAGGCGCTGACCTGGGCCGACACGCCGCTATCGACGACCGCGATCGACATGATCTCGGTCGAGACGTTCGGTACTGACGGGGTCACCGTCGGCGTTGCAGGCGCAGGGTCGCTGAGGTTGTCGCTGCCGCTCGAGACTCGACCGCTTTGCGCGGCGGCGTAAATCACGCCTTTGGGATCGACGCGGATCGCGTGAATTTCGAGATATGTCGTATCGAGGAGGAGGAAGCCCCTGCCGGCGGCGTCGACGCGGAACACGCGGCCGGGTGCGCCGGTGCCGACCAGCAGCTGCTGCTTCTGATCGAACGCGAGCGTCACCGCGTGAACGGACTTGGTGGCGAAGAAGCGCTGGCCCTTGCCATCAGGGGTTATTTTGTAGACGGCGCCCTTATCGCCGGTGCCGGCGTAGACGTTGCCGTCGCGATCGACGGCCATCGACCAGATGTACTTATCTTCCGGATCGAAAAACGTGGTCGCCTGTCCTTTGCCATCGATCCTGTAGATGCGGCCATCGGGCGAGGTCGCGGCGTAGAGGCCGCCCTGTGGCGCGGTGGCCAGCGCGTGCACCTCCATCTCCGCGCTGTCGTAGAAGACGGATGACTGGCCGTTGCGATCGACGCGGATCACCTTGCCGTCGTTGCCAGTACCAAGATAAATCGCGCCATCGGCGCCGGTTACCGAGGCCCATACGAAGGGCGCGGATGCGTCATGCACGCGCGTTAGTTCGGGTCCCAGCGTGAGGCGGCCGTGTTCATCGACCGAGAGTTGATCGACGTCGCCGCGCAGGAAGTCCGCTTGTGTGGCCGCCTGCCAGAACCCGGGACCTGCGGAAAGGGAGGACGCGGCGGCGATCAGGACGGCGACGCCGACAATGAAAAGGCGCACCATCGTGCGCCCATGCTCTAGGTTCATCAGGGTTGATCGAGGCTAAGGGTGAGCTGGCGAGAGCCGGTGACCGCAAAGTCGAGCGGAATTTCCCACTCGCCACGCGTCATGCTGCGCAGCGACCCCACCGTGCCGCTGTTGCGATCGGCCTCCATGACCGCAAGCACCGACGGCGGCAGGCCGGCCATCGGCTCGCCGTTAACCACGGCGCCGGACTCGTTCGACGTCAACCGCACATACAGCCGGTTGTTCTTGCGGGCGCGATTGAACGTTCGCATCAACTGCGACACGCGCTGCAGGTCGGCGCCGCGCGTATCGCGACGATCGTCGGCCGCGGTGCGCGCGGCGTCGGCGACGATCAACTGCAGCGATCCCGACAGGTTCGCGGGAATCTCGATCGGCAGCTGGCGCACCAGCTCTTCGCCGCCCACCGAGCGCATCGCGACGTGCAGGACGGTTTTCTGCCCGGCGCGCGGGCGGGTGGTATCAAGCCAGACGCGCTCGATGCGCGCGCTGCGCTGTTGTTCGGTGGCATCGATAGTCAGCGAGATCTTCTCGACATCAACCGACTCGCCGGTATTTTTCAGCAGCGCCGTCAGCGGGCCGGCGATATAGGCCGCCGCGCCGCCGGCTGGTTGCTCGCCCGTGAAGATGTCCTCGAACGACAGATCGCCCTGCGACTTGATCGAGGCGCTGCCGCGAATCGCATACGACGCCGGGCCGGCGCCGCGCTCGTACGACTGCAGCACGTTGGCTACCGACAAATAGGTCAGCAACGGCGTGAACGTGAAGTCGCGGACGACGCCGAAGTTGAAGGTCTTCGACGGCGCGCGATCGGAATTCAGCGTGATCGTAAGCGGGATCAGCGAAGGCGCCGGTCCGATGCGGCCGGCAATCGCGGTGGCGCGATCCTGCTGCACGGTGCCGATCACTTCGCCAAAGCTGGCGAGCTTGCTCGACGACATCAGGCTCGGCAGCACCACCTGCACGTTGGCGCGGGTCATCGGAAACTGGGTCGGTCCGAGGTTGTAGAGCGGGTGGCCGAACGCATAGACGCGATCGCCGTCGACATGCGTCACGGTGCCGGTCGCGCCCAGCTCGAAATCGCCCGTCAGCAACCCGACGCCTACGGCATCACCAGGACGCAGCAGGCGATCGTCGCTGGCCGTGACTCGGGGCGCTTGCGCCTGCGACGACGACATCGGCACGAAGCCGGCAGCGGTAAGGGAGGGAGACAGCGGATCGATCACCGACGCATCGAAGCCGGACGCGGTCATTGGCACCGCGATCGGCCGCAACATCGCGCCAACACGCGTCAGGTCCGCGGAACCGCCCGACACAAGCAGGGCCTGTGACGGTTCCTTGATGAACGGCTGCGCCTGGTTGAGATCGCGCGCCCAGATTGCAAGCAGTTGCTGCGGAGAGAA
>DASVFC010000658.1:0-3614 GCA_036380235.1 Vicinamibacterales bacterium | reverse complement strand
TATGTGACACTAAAGTCTGTTAATGTCTCTGCATGTCCGATGCCCGGCTGTGGACCGACCTTGATACAGAATGTAGGCCTAAATTTAAGGTCGAGGGCTTATGTTAAGGCCTTAGATCGGGTTGCCCTCGGTAACTAATGTTCCAAAATAAGACGCTTCGTTACGGAAGCGTACCCCTCCGACAACCGCCTAGTATGGTGAGATGACGCCGCGGATTCTGGGCCTTCATCACGTCACCGCCACCGTAGATGACGCGCAAGCTGATCTCGATTTTTGTATCGATCTCCTCGGCCTGCGGCTGGTCAAGAAGACGGTCAATTTCGACAATCACAACGTTTATCACTTCTATTACGGCAACGAGGCAGGCGAGCCGGGGACGATATGGACCACGTTCCCCTATAAGGGCTACGGCGTTCGCGTCGGCATGAAGGGCGCGGGGCAAGTGAACACCACGGTGTTCTCCGTGCCGGTCGGATCGCTCGAATCATGGCGCACCCGCCTGCGCACGGCGAGCGTGGTCGCGTCTGATGTGGAATCACACTTCGGCGAACCCGGCATCGCCTTCAACGATCCAAGCGGGTTGCGATTCGAGCTCGTCGCCAACGATCAGGACAAACGCACGCCATGGACTGGCGTGCACGGCGGCAGCGAAGCCATCCGCGGCCTTCATAGCGTGGCGATGATGGTGCGGAAAGCGGGACCGTCGATCGATTTCCTGACCAACACCCTTGGCTACCGAGTGGTCGGGCAATCAGGCAATCGGACGCGCACGGCGGCCGGAGGAGATACGCCGGGACACTTCATCGACGTTATCGAAGACAACGACGCGCGCACAGCCGTCAACGGCGTGGGCACGGTGCATCACGTGGCGATGGCGATTGGCAGCGATGCAGAGCAGATCGAACTGCAACACGCGCTCGCTGCGGCAGGCATTGGCGTCACCGACGTTCGCGATCGTACCTACTTCCGTTCGATCTACTTCCGCGAACCTGGCGGAGTGTTGTTCGAAGTGGCCACCGTGCAGCCCGGGTTCACGTTCGATGAGCCGTTACCGGCGCTCGGCCGCGACTTGAAACTTCCCGAATGGGAAGAGCCGCATCGCGCCTCGATCGAGCGCAATCTCGCGGTCGTCAGTTACGACTAGCGCGACGACGTAGAGGTGCGGACCGGCGGCGCCACGCACGAAAAACTCGCCGCGTCGTCGATGCTGCCGGTGCCCTTGTAGCGCGCCACCTGCGGATATGGACACAGCGGGCGCGTTCGCTCCACCTTACCGCCGGTGCTCTTCGTCGCGAGCAACGTCTCTGGCGCAACGCCCTTCTCCACCCAGTTCTCGAGCGCGGTGAGCGCATCGATCTGATTCGGCCCAGGGCCGCCGGCGCAATGGCCCATGCCGGGCGCCATGAACAGGCGGAAGAAGTCGCGCGTCTTGTCGTAGCCGCCCATCTTCCTCGCGACTGCTTCGTAGTAGGCGGCGTTGTCTTGCGGCGGCACGACGGGATCCATCCAGCCGGCATACATGATCAATTTGCCGCCGCTCTTCTTGAACGGCGAGAGATCGGGATTGACCGCCGCAAGATGCGGGATGCGCTCTTCGGCGTAGGTGAGATCACGATCGTAATCGAGCGAGCTGAGTTTCCAGTTCGGATCGTGAAACAGGAAATAGCGGAACACGCCGATGCGCGATGGCTCCTTCGGCGCGATCAGGTATTGCCGCCAGCCCTGGATCGCTGCGTCACCGAAGCCTTCGCTGCCGCGCGGCCACCCGGTGAAGATCTGCTCGCCGGTGCGCGGATTTTTCGCGCCGTCGTAGACTTTCTTTGCCGCCTCGATCTGCTCCGCGCTGAGGCACGAACCTGGCGCAGACGACGCGGTGCAAGCGAGTGTTGCCGGATCGAAGTTGCAACGCCGCGGATCGTCGATCAGGTCGTCTTTCAACCCGTCGCGGGCATCGCACGCAGCAACCGCAGACTTCGTCAGCAGGGCGAGCGAGGCTTGATCGAAGATCGGAGAGCCGTCGGCGCGATGCGTGGCGGACCACGACCACATGAAGCCGAACGTTTGCCGGATGCGATTATTCGCCGGCGCGCCGGCAATGATGCCGTCGTAGTCGTCCGGGAAGCGCTGCGCTTCCGACATCGCCTGGTGACCGCCGCTCGAGCAGCCGACGAAGTAAGACTTGTCGGGGAAACGTCCCGTCCCGTTGCGTACGATCAATTTCGCCGTATCGGTCATCACGTGAATGGCCCGCCATCCGAAATCAATCACCTTCTCAGGATGGCCCTGGCCGAAGATCACGTCGTCTCCGGTGTGCCCAGTATCGGTGCTGGCGGTGGCATAGCCGCGCCGTAATGCGGTGGCCATCGCGGTGTAGGAGATCGATCCCTGGTAGCCGCCGTTGCCAACCCCTTGGAACTTACCGTTCCACGCATCCGTGGCCGGGATCCACACCTCGAACTTGATCTCGGAATCGCTCGTGGGCCGCGCTGTCGCCTCGACCCGACAGAACGCCGGAAGGTTTAGCGCCGTCTGCGAGCCAGGGGGCGTGAACGGGCCGGCGCCGACCATCGCCGCGCCGTTCACGGTGACGTCGGGGATGGTGAGCACGGCAAGCTCCGCGCAGGCCGTCCCCTGAAATGCGTCCGGCCTGTGGCTCGCCAGAAAGAAAAACACCAGGGATCCGACGGCGATACCCACGACGATTCGACGCAACATGCCAGGCTCCGCGCGCATGCTATACTGAAAAGTCTGGTCTTGCGAGGGAATAGCCGTAAGTACCGGTTAGCCCTGAAGTTAGGGCCTCGGGTAGGTCTGTAATGCGTCTCGAACTTTCTCATTTCCGTCAGCCGGAGACCGAGTTTCACAAGGTCTTCCAACCGGCAGATCTTGCCGCTGCGGATGAGGAATATCGCATTACGGCCCCGGTAGACCTGCGGATGGTGATCCACAAGGATCACGATCGTTTCCGCCTGGTGGGCACCGTGCAGACCGAGCTCGAGCTGGCGTGCAGCCGCTGCCTCGAGCCGTTCAAGATGCCGGTCGATCGCGAATTCGACTTGCGGTATCTGCCCGCGGCAGCGGCGGAACCCGAGACGGATGACGAAGAGGCCGAGGTCGAAGACGACGATGTCGCGATCACGTTTTATCGCGACGAGCAGCTCGACCTGAATGACCTGCTGCGGGAACAGTTTTATCTTGCCTTGCCGATGAAGCCGTTGTGCTCTGAGGACTGCAAGGGAATCTGCCCGCAATGCGGAACCAATCGGAACACCGCCCCTTGCGATTGCACGCCGCAGTGGGAGGATCCCCGGCTGGCTGGCTTGAAGACGTTGTTAGACCGCCCCACGATGCAAAGTTCGCAGGGTGGGGACCCAGAGAAGCGAAAGCACGACGATGCCAAATCCAAAACGTAGACATTCCAAGACCCGCGGCCGCAAGCGCCGCACGCACGACGCGCTGAAGGCCACCACGCCCGGCCTCTGCCCGCAGTGCGGTGAACCGAAGGCGGCGCATCGCGTGTGCGCGTACTGCGGTCACTATCGCGCACGTCAGGTTCGCCCGGTCGACGAAGACTAGGCCACCGATCACCACAGATCCGATACAGACTCGTTTCG
>DASVFC010000657.1:0-2774 GCA_036380235.1 Vicinamibacterales bacterium | reverse complement strand
GTGCTGGAAGCGCTGTATCACGAGGTCACGGCGCGCAAGGAGCTGGAGCGATCGTTCGAAGATCTCAACCGCGAGATCAATCACCTCATCGATCAGCTGACGGACGAAGAACGCCGCGCCTACCTCGCGGAGAGTATTTTCCTGAACCAGGTGAAGTACGAGAACGACAAGCTCGAATCGTACTTGCGGAAACTCGGGAAGGGGTAGAACCGCAATCATCAATCCCCCATCAACAATAAGCAATCGGAATACAGATGTCTGAGAATTACCTCGCGACCCGATATACCTGCTCGTGGCCCTGGCAGATTGGCGTGATGCTGTGCGACGGCCGCATGGTCTGCGGCTGCGCCGATCCTTATGCCAAACGCGTGCTCGGCGATGCGCGCACGCAGTCGATTACGTCGATCTGGACGGGCGCAACGGCGTCGCAGCTGCGCGCCGAGATCAACCAGGGCGGCTCGAATTTCTGCGGCGACTGCCCGCTCAAGCTGCCGCTCGGCGAGAACCAGGCGCCGCCGCGTCGCGATCTGAACGTCGCCGCACTGCCCGGCCGTCTCTATATCGAGACCACCGCGGCCTGCAACATCTCGTGCAACCAGGCAGTCTGCGCGCCGGAGACGGGAATCACCCGCACCCGCCAGGCCGGCATGCTGGACTTCGATCTGTTCACCAGGATGATCGACGAAGCCGGACCAACGCTCGGCCGCGTCGACTTCTTCAATTACGGTGAGGCGTTCCTGCACAAGCGTGCTGTGGAGATGTGCGAGTACATCAAGACCAGGTTCCCGCACATCTATCTCTACACCAGCACCAACGGGCTGGCCTTCACGGACGAGAAAGTGCGGCAACTGGCGCGGTCCGGCATCGATGAAGTGACGTTTTCGATCGACGGCGCCTCGCAGGACTCTTATGTGAAGTACCGGCAACGCGGCAACTTCGACAAGGCGATCGCCAACATGCGCGCCATGCTCGACGAGCGCGCGAAGACCGGCAGCGACCTGCCCTTCGTCAACTGGCGCTACATCCTCTTCAACTGGAACGACAGCGACGAAGAAATGAACAAGGCGCGCGCGCTGGCCGCGGAGTTCGGCGTCGACCGGTTGTGCTGGGAAATTACCGACCATCCCGAGAACGCGTTCTCGCGCCGGTTCGCTCCCGGCACCGCAGAGTACGATCGCATCCGCAATGAAATCTGGGACAACAGCGGTCTGGGTAACGCCATTCCCGGCGGTACGCCGCTCGCCGAGATCGACGTGCACACCGTGCTGCCCGACTTGCCGTACTTCGTCAAGCCGTCAACGACGTTGTCACTGACGGCGAAGGTGAAGAACCTGTCGGCGCGGCCGTTCAGAAAGAACACGAGCTCCGGGCGGCGGCTGGTACGGCTCGGCGCGCAACTCGTCTCCGCTGATGGCAACGTGATCGATCGCGATTACGCGCGGGCGTGGCTCCCGGACGACTTGCCCCCCGGCCACAAGACGCAAGTACAGATCGACATCCCGGCTCCGGCCACGCCGGGCAAGTACGGCTTGAAGTTCGATCTGGTGAGCGAGGGCGTTGATTGGTTCGAGGCCGCGGGCTCGCCCACGATCACGCGCGGTCTGTGGGTACAGTAAGGGCTTGCTTGTCCCGCCGTAGCCTTGGCGAAGGCGGAGGGCTTGGGGATTGAGATGAAGAAGTTATTCCTGCTTTCGTTCCTCGTGTTTGCCGTTCCGGCGCTGGCGCAGCAGCGCGCGGCCGATGGCGTGACGATCAACGATGACGGCACTCCGCAATACTCGACGTTCTCGCTGTGCGCGATCGACCCTGCGACCGGACAATCTGGCGCGGCGGTAACGACACGGGTGCCGTTCGTCGGCCGCGCCGTGCCGCACGTACGCGCCGGTGTTGGAGCGGTGTGCACGCAGGCGGCCACGGTCGTCGAGAACGGACCGCGCGGCCTCGATCTGATGGCGAAAGGCGTGGAACCTGCGGAGGCGGTGGCGCAGCTGCACGCGAACGATCCGCAACGTGAATCGCGGCAGCTCGGCATGATCGACATGAAAGGACGCTCCGCCGCCCACACCGGCAAAAACAACGGGTATTGGGCCGGTTCGAAGCAGGGCCTCAACTACACGGTGCAGGCCAACATCATGGTCGGCCCGGAAGTGGTGGACGCCGTCGCGAAGACGTTCGAAAGTACCGAGGGCACCGGCATGCCGCTCGCCGAGCGCATGATTCTCGCGATGGAAGCCGGCCAGAGCAAGGGCGGCGACAGCCGCTTCGGTAACCTGCAGTCGGCCGCGATTAAAGTCGCCGACCCCAACGATCCCGGCCGCGGCGGCGATCACATCACGCTCGCGATCGAAGTCGGTGAGCACCCGGAACCGGTCGGCGAGATGAAGCGCATTTACTACACCACCGCGCGCCGGCTTGGCTATCGCTCCTTCTCGAAGATCCAAGGCCCCGACGTCGTCGAGCTGCATCGCATGCTGCACGCGCTTGGTTACTGGAAGCCGCAACTGCAGACGTTCCCGGACGCGCCGTTGACCGGCAACTCGCCCAAGGTCCAGGAACTGCGCAAGACCAACCCGGCTGCCGCCGACAAGCTGCTGGCGGAGATGAAACAGCAGTCGGCCAGCTACAACCGCGACTTCGGCACGTTCGACGACGACACCGTCGCGGCCGTTGATAAGTTTCGCGCCGCGAACAAGATCAACTACCAGGGCAACCCGCCTGGGCTAGTCGACCAGCGCTTCGTCGACGCCCTCAGGGCCGCATACTTTGCCAAGCGT
>DASVFC010000656.1:0-8582 GCA_036380235.1 Vicinamibacterales bacterium | reverse complement strand
TGGCGATAACCCGGTCGAGCTGGCGCCGTTGACCCGCGCCATGAGGCAGTACGACCTGCAGCTCGTCGAGTCGATGCTTAATCGCCACGCCGCGGTGCTGCCGCCGGACGCATTGATCTTCTCCGTCATCCTGCCGATGCTGCGTGAAACGGGCGCGCGGTGGGAAGCCGGCACTATCCGGCCCGCCCAGGAACATCTCGTCTCGGCCACGATCCGATCGATCCTCGGCGCACTGCTCCGCACGATCGCTCCACCAGGCGGCGACGAGCCGATGCTGTTTGCGACGCTACCGGGCGAGCGTCATGAACTGGGGATCTTGAGTGCGGCGGTCCTGGCGGCATACGCCGGACGACGGGTGACGTATCTGGGAGCTGATGTCCCCGCCGGCGATCTGGTGCACGCCGCCAACGCGACCGACGCATCGACCCTGGTGCTGTGCGCAACCATGCCTGGTGTCACGAGCGTTCGCGATGTGCGGGTGCTGCGAAGACTCCGTCCGGACGTGTCCTGCTGGGTCGGCGGGCCGGAGCGGGCCCGTGTCCGGCGCGAGCTCGGCACGCGCGCCCGGGCGATCGAGACGCTCGACCAGTATGCCGCGTTGATCGATCGGCGGCGATCGTAATCATGTTTGAAACGCTGATTCGGACCCTGGCCGCTGGCGACCGCCCGCACGCCGGCCTGCAGACCGTGCATCGCGAAGCCGTGGTGCCGATCTCGCTCGACGATACCTTTGCGTTTTTCTCCGACGCCTCAAACCTCGAGCGGCTGACGCCGCCGTGGATCAATTTCCGCATCCGCACTCCGTTGCCGATCGAAATGACGGCAGGCGCGGTGATCGATTACCAGATTGTTCTCTACGGCGTGCCGGTGCCGTGGCGGACGCGCATCGATGCCTGGGAACCGGGAGCGAGATTCATCGATCGCCAGCTCGCCGGACCTTACAAGTGGTGGCACCACGAACACCGCTTCGAACGTGACGGGGCCGGCACGCGGGTTATCGACCATGTTGAATACGTGCCGCGGGCGGCGTGGGTCAGCTCGCGCCTGGTCAAGCGCGACGTTGAACGCATCTTCGATTTTCGTCAGCAGGTGCTGCCCCGCCTCCTCGATCAACTCGTCTCCGGCGGTCCTGAAGGCGCTCCGCTCACCTGATGATGCGGGCGAACCGCCAGACGTAGTCGACGCCCGATGCCAGCGTAATGACCAGCGACAACCAGATCGCGGCATCAACCCACCGGGACTGGTAGCCAAGCCAGTTGAAGAACATCACCACGACGCAGGCGACAATGAAGATCGCGGTGGCAGCCTTGCCCAGCGGCGATGGCTTGAACGTACGAGGGCCAACGGCGAGGTTGACGATCGCCACGGTCAGCACGATGCCGACATCGCGGCTGATAATCAGCACGGTCAGCCACAGCGGGATCCGGTTGACGAGCCCGATGTTCGGCAACGTCAGGACAATGAACGTCGTCACCAGCAGCAGCTTGTCGGCGGCGGGATCGAGCCATGCGCCAAGCTCGGTGCGCTGCCCCGCGGTCCGCGCCGCCAGGCCGTCAAGCAGATCGGTCAGCCCGGCGACCACGAACGTGGTCAGCGCCCAGCCGAATTCGCCGTAAAGCGTCAGGATCACGAATGCAGGAATCAGCAGCATGCGAAGCAGCGTCAGCTGGTTCGCAATCGTGAATACCTGCGTGCTCATGGGCGCGCGAGGGCCTCGATGCGGCCGATGATCTCCAGGGCTTCGGCGCCGGTGACCGGGCGCAATAAATCGAAATTGTTCCCCGACAGGGGCATGACGCCGGCGGCGACGGCCATCGACACCGCAGGGAAACTCAGGTGCGATGGCGGCACGTCGGCGATCTGGAGGCGGGCACCCTGCCACTTCTTGGCGAGCTGCGGCTTGAGACCGCCGATCAGGGTCAGCATGCGCGACACGGTGGTGGCGAGCTCGGCGCGGCGCACGCGGCGGCCGGGCTCGAACTCGTAATTGGGCAGCGTGTCCATGAAGCCGGCGCGCACGACGGGACCGATCCACTGCTGTGCCCAGTGATTGCGGATGTCGGTGATGATGACCTGCTGCGGTCTGGCGCTCGCGATCAGGGATTCCAGGCGTACGCCGATGAGCGATGCGATGTGCGCGCGCGTCAACGTGGTTTCGCCGGGAATGGCCCGATATTCAGCGGGGAGTTTCGACAGCTTGACGCTGTCGCGCAGCTTTGCGATGACGCTTTCGGGGACTTCGCTCGCGTCAATCGCACGCGCGCGTTCGTAGGCAGCCAACGCGCCCAGGTCGTCACCCTGCTGCGCCAGGATCGCACCGATCGAGGCCTGTGATTTCGCGTCGGTGGCATCCAGCTGGGCGGCCCGGCGGAAATGCTCGAGCGCCTCGGTAGGCTGCCCCGCCTGCTGCTCGACGAGGGCGAGCTCGCGGTACAAGAACGCCGACTCAGGCGATGCGGCAATGGCCTGTTGATAGGCGGCTTTTGCATCCTCCCACCGTTTTGCGTCGGCGGCTGACTTGGCGCGGGCCAGTAAATCTTGCGTCGCCCGGAACCGCAACACGTCGACGCGAGCGCGGAGATCGGCCAGCGACGGGTCTTCCTTCAATGCCGCTTCGAAACTGGCGAGCGCATCACCCGCTCGATCGAGCTCGAGCAGCGCCTGTCCGCGGCCAACCAGCGCCGGCACATATGCACCCTCGACCGCGAGTGCGCGCTCGAAACGCTCGTTCGCCGCCTTCTCGTTGCCGCGCGCGAGCTCGAGATAAGCCATCGCCGTTTCGGCCGGATGAAACGATGCCTGCTGCTTCAACGCCGCGGCGAATTCGCGATCGGCGTTACGCAGATCACCGGCCTGCAAGTACTGCCAGCCGCGATTGACGCGCGTCACCTGCGCGGTGGCGGCACCCTGGGGCGCCGCCGGGAAAATGAACTCGGGATGCCGGGGTGCACCCGCGGCCACCGGCGCGGTTTTCGCCGCGCACGCTGCCACGGCGAACGCGATGCACGCCAGCAACAGCAGACGCGCCTTACGCACGCCGTCCAACCTTAGTCGGGGTCCCCATACCAATCACTGGTAATAGCCGACGCGGTACATCGGCTTCCAGCGTGGCACGATCGCCCATGGTCGCATGACTGTGCACGGTGGCGTGGCGGTACAGCCATGCCAGCTTGTCTGCCTGAGCCCGATCCGCAAGATCGAGCTCGATCGTAATGCGTTCCTGATCGAGGGCGAGCTTCGCGGCGACGCTGTCGAGGAGATCGTCGATGCCTTCTCCGCTGACGGCGGAGATCAACAATGCTGAGGGATCGGCGTCTTGCAGGCGCCGCCGCTCATCGGCCGAGAGCATGTCGACCTTGTTGTAGACCTCGACGCGAGGCACTTCGAGTGCGCCCACTTCTTCGAGCACCCGCGTCACGGCCGCCATGTGCCGGTCGCGTTCCGGGTTTGCCGCGTCGATCACGTGCAACACGAGGTCGGCGTCGGCGGTTTCTTCAAGCGTGGCGCGAAACGCGGCAACGAGCGTGTGCGGCAGGCGGTCGATGAAACCGACCGTGTCGCTGAGCAGCAACTGCCGGTTATCCGGCAGCGCCACTTGCCGCACCAGCGGATCCAGGGTCACGAACAACGCATTCGACGCTTCGGCCTCTGCCCGCGTGAGCCGGTTGAACAACGTGGTCTTGCCGGCGTTGGTGTAGCCCACCAGCGCCACCGTCGGCACGTCCACCTTGTGCCGGCGCTCGCGCAATTGCGAGCGGCGCCGGCGGACCACCTCGATGTCGTCCTGCAGCGTCTTCATGCGGACGCGGATGCGGCGGCGATCCGCTTCGAGCTTGGTTTCGCCAGGGCCCCTGGTGCCGATGCCGCCGCCTAGACGCGACAGCGCCTCGCTCGATCCCACCAGGCGCGGCAGCAGATACTTCAACTGCGCCAGCTCCACCTGCAGCTTGCCTTCACGCGTGCGCGCACGTTTCGCAAAGATGTCGAGAATCAACTGGGTACGATCGACGACCTTGCGATCGAGACGCTTGTTGAGCTCACGCAGCTGCGCCGGCGACAACTCGTTGTCGAAGACGATCAGATCGGCATCTGCTTCGGCGGCGGCCTGCGCCAGCACTTCGACCTTGCCGCTGCCGAGAAACGTCGCCGAGTCCGGCCTGGGACGGTCCTGCAGCACGCGCAGCACCACGCGCGCGCCAGCCGCCTCGGCGAGCCCGGCCAGTTCTTCGAGGGAATGTTCGGCGTCGATCCGCCGCGCGCCGCCGGTGACCAGCCCGACGAGCGCGGCGCGCTCCACCAGCACTGGACGTCCGCCATCACCATGGCGGCGGACAAGCCGTTTACTCATCTGCGATCGATTGTACATCGCCCTCCACACCTATAATCGTGTCCATCGATGCTCGACGCGCCGACAGAGTTCCCTCGCAGCCTCGCTTCCTATCCCTCGCCAGCCCAACAGCCGCTGCTCGACGTGCTGCAGGTGCGGATCGACATCGATCCTTTCAATGCCGTGGCGACCGGGATCTTTCTGCTCGCGGTGCTGCATACGTTTGGAGCGGGCTGGTTCCGATCCGCGGCGCACCACGTTCAGCACCGCCGCGACGCACAGCGGCGCGCCGCAGGGCTGCCGTCGCGGCCGAGCGTCAGGGCGGAGTTGTTACATTTCCTCGGCGAGATTGAAGTCGTGTTCGCGCTGTGGACCGTGCCGCTCATCCTCGCGATCGTCGCCTCCTACGACTGGGCCACGGCCACGCATTACATCAACGACACCGTGAATTACACCGAACCGCTGTTCGTGGTGGTGATCATGGCGCTGGCGTCAACGCGGCCGGTAATCGCGCTCGCCGAATCGTCTTTGCGCAGCGTGGCCAACCTCGGCGGCCGCACACCGGGTGCGTGGTGGATTGCGATTCTGACCATTGCGCCGTTGCTCGGTTCCTTGATCACCGAGCCCGCGGCGATGACGATCGGGGCCCTGCTGCTGGCCCGACAGTTCTACGATCTGGAGCCGTCCCGGACGTTGCGTTATGCGACCCTTGGTTTGCTGTTCGTCAACGTCTCGATCGGCGGCACCTTGACGCACTTTGCCGCGCCGCCGGTGTTGATGGTGGCTCGGCCATGGGGGTGGGACACCGCGTTCATGCTGTCGCACTTCGGCTGGCGCGCCGCCCTCGCGATCGCCACATCAACGGCGATCTATTACCTCGCGTTCCGGCGGGAGTTCAGTGCGCTGGCCGCTCGGAGAGCGGTGCCGGAGGTCGAGGTTGCAGCCGAAGAAGCAACCGCGAACCAGGCGCTGCTGCCGATCCCGCTCTGGATCACCATCGCGCACGCCGCCTTCATGGCCTGGACGGTCGTCAACGCGCACTACCCGGCCTTGTTCATCGGCGGATTTTTGTTCTTCATCGGCTTTGCGCGCGCCACCGCGGCGTATCAAACGCAGCTCGACATCAAGACACCGCTGCTCGTGGGCCTGTTTCTCGCCGGGCTCGTCATTCACGGCGGGCTGCAGGCGTGGTGGATCGGCCCGGTGCTCTCGAGACTCTCGGAAGACGGCCTGTTCTGGGGTGCGACGGTGCTGACGGCGTTCAACGACAATGCGTTGATTACTTACCTCGCCACGCTGGTGCCATTGAGTGACGGCTTGAAGATCGCCGTCGTTGAAGGTGCCGTCACCGGCGGCGGCTTAACCGTGATTGCCAACGCGCCCAATCCCGCGGGACAAGCGCTATTGGGACGGTTCTTCGATGATGCCGTCAACCCGGCGAGGTTGCTGCTGTTCGCGATAGTGCCGACGTTGATTGCAGCGGCGGCGTTCAGGATGTTCTGAGACCGATCAGCAATCCAACGTAAACCGCGGCTATCGCCAGCACCACGTTCGCGAACACGCTTGTCACGGCCAGCGGCGTCAGGCCGCTGCGCGACAGCAGCACGACGTCGCCGGCGAACGCCGAGAACGTGGTGAACCCGCCAAGCATCCCAACGACCAGGAACTCGCGCCAATGCGGGTGGAGCGACAGGCGGGTTGACGACAGCCAGCCGACCAATAATCCAAGAGCCGCCGAACCAAGCACGTTCACAATCAACGTCGCCAGCGGAAAGCGCAGCGACGGCCACGCCTCGAGCACCGCCCGGTTCACCCCGTGACGCAGCATCGATCCGAGGGCGCCACCGGCGCCAACCATGATCCAGGTAATCATCTGGGGCATAGTAAGGGAAGCCATGGCGGTACGTGCCAAGAAGCGCAAAGGCAAACCGCGCCTGCCGCGCGCGCCTTTGCCCAAACAAACGGAACAGACGCACGAAGACAAATCAAAGCGGCCGTTCCGAAAAGAGAAACACAGGAAAAGGTGGCTGACCGACTAAGGCTCGAAACCTAAGGTTCCAAAGGTTCCAGGCGTTCCAAAGGTTCCAGGGGTTGGGTTCTCAGGTTCTTTGCTACGAGGACGCCGAGCACGATGAGCAGCACCACATCGGCGACGAACACGATGCGCAGGCCGGCGCTGCCGATCAGGCCTGCGGCCACCGGGCTGACAGCCAAGCCCATCAACGATGCTGTGGTCATGATGCCGAAGCCGGTCGAGTGTGCGTCGGCGGGCAGCAGCCCTCCCGCCACCGAATAAATCGCCGTCGTCGACGAGCCCATTGCGGTGCCCGCGATCACGATCGCGACGCCGAGGATCCACAGGCTCGGTGCAACAACAATCGCGCCGAGCGCAACAGCGGCCGTGATCGCGCCGTTCACGATCACCCACTTCGGCGACCGCCGCTTCAACAGGCGTGGCGCCAGTTGTGAACCCGCCGCCGCCGAAATGGCGCCAAGCGAAAACAAGATGCCGGCGACGATCGGGACGCGATCGCCACCGACGCCGACCTGCGACACGAATAGCGGCAGGACGGGACCGAAGCTGCGATCGACCGTCTGCAGCCCGAAGATCACAAATAACGCGAGAAGGAAGCCGGGCAGGCGAATCAACTGTTGGAACACTTCCCAACCGCCGCGCACCTTCTTCACCGACTTGACGTCGAGTGGCTCCTTGTAGACGACGATGATCAGCAGCATTGCCGCGGCGTAGAACAACGCGGCCACGAGGAACGCGTTTCTGAGCCCGACAATCGGCGCCAGCAGGCCACCGATCACCGGACCGACAGCGGGGCCAAGCCGGTGCCCTGTCTGGACGGTGCCAATGGCCTGCGCCATCTTGTCTCGCGGCGCCGATTGCGCCGCCATCGACATGGTCAACGCCCCATATCCCGCGAACACGCCCAACAGCGCGCGAAGCGCAAACAGTTGCCAGGGTGCGGTGACGAACGCCATGGCAGCCTTGGTGAGAATGAACGCCGTCAGCGATCGAATGACGAGCAGCTTGCTGCCATACCTGTCGCCGACGCGTCCCCACAGCGGCGCGCTGATTGCCGTGACGGTTGGAGTAGCACCGAGGATGAGACCGGTCCACAGAGCAATCTCGCCAACGTCGGTGGTACCTAATTCGGCGATGTAGAGCGGCAGGAACGGCATCACGAGAGTGAAGCCGGTGAAGCCAATGCAGCCGGCGCCCGCCGCTGCAAGAATGTTTCGACGAGACTGCCGTTCGTCCAATCAGAAGCGGATCTTGATGGCCGGGCCCGGGTGCACTTGAATGCTGTCGATGAAGCGGACGCGATGTGGGTTGGTCTGCATCACCAGCGAGCTGGTGCGAATGCCGGCGCCGAAGAAACGCACGCCCTGCAGGAACGATCCGTCAGTTACGCCGGTGGCAGCAAACAGGATGTCGTTGCCGCACGCCAGATCGGTGGACTTGTAGATCTTTTTGAAGTCCTTGATGCCCATCGCGCGGCAGCGCTCTTCGTCTTCAGGCTTCTGGATAACGAGACGCGCGAAGATCTCCCCATTCAGGCAGCGCATCGCGGCGGCGGTCAGCACGCCCTCTGGTGCGCCGCCGGTGCCCATCAACGCGTGCACGCCGGTGCCCGACACCGCGGCGGAAATGCCGCCCGACAGATCACCATCACCGATCAGACGAATGCGGGCGCCGGTGGCACGAATGTCGGCGATCAACCTCTCGTGACGCGGACGATCGAGCACCACCACGGTGAGCTCGTCGATCTGCCTGCCGAGGCTGCGCGCCACCGCGCGCAGGTTCTCGCGCACCGGGGCATCGAGGTCGACGACGTGCTTCGACGCCGGACCGACGACCAGCTTCTCCATATAGAGATCGGGCGCGTGCAGCAGGCCGCCCTTCTCAGCCGCCGCAAGCACGGCGATCGCATTCGGCGCGCCGGTGGCACACAGGTTCGTGCCTTCCAGCGGATCGACGGCGATGTCGACCTCATCCCACTTGCGCCGGTTGCTGTTGTCCTTGTGCGCCAGCCCGACCTTTTCGCCGATGTAGAGCATCGGCGCCTCGTCGCGCTCGCCTTCCCCGATCACCACCGTGCCGTCGATGGGCACCGTGTCCATCTCGCGGCGCATTGCCTCGACGGCGACCTGGTCCGAGCCATGACGGTCGCCCTGGCCCATCGTGTGCGCACAGGCGATGGCCGCTTGTTCAGTGACGCGAAGAAACTCCAGCGAGAGGTCA
>DASVFC010000655.1:0-2162 GCA_036380235.1 Vicinamibacterales bacterium | reverse complement strand
AAGGGTGGTAGTCCCGAGGAGATCTGAGGACGGAGCGCAGTGACTTATGCAGTATAGCAGAACATGTCTCCAAACCCTACATGAGCTATAGTCGGCCGCAAATCACACACAGGAGGACGCGTGCGCATCGACTGTGGCTCGACATACCTCGTGACGGCGATCGTGATTTCCGTTGTGCTCGCGGCTTCTCTGTCGGCCCGACGTCTCCCTCAGGCCCCGCAGGCCGCTGCGGCCCTGGTTGTAGATGATGCGGCGCTCGCCAACGAGGCGGACGGCGACAATTGGCTGGCCTTCGGGCGCACCTACAGCGAACAGCGCTTCAGCCCGCTGACGCAAGTCAATGATTCAACCGTAAGCCGGCTCGCGCCCGATTGGGTTCTCGAACTGCCCACCGATCGCGGCCTCGTCTCGACGCCGCTGGTGGTGGATGGCGTGATGTATTTCATCGGCGGCATGAACGTCGTGCGCGCCGTCAACGCCACGTCAGGCGCAGTGTTATGGGAATTCGATCCCGAACTTCGCGCCGCGGCCGGCCAGATGCGCGCCGGCTGGGATCACAACCGTGGCATCGGGTTCTGGAAAGGCAAGGTGTATCTCGCGACGTGGGACGGCCGGCTGATCGCGCTCGACGCGCGCACCGGCAAAGAACTATGGCGAGTCCGCACGTTTGAATCGGACAAGCCGCTCTACATCACCGGCGCACCAAAAATCTTCAAGGGCAAAGTGCTGATCGGCAACG
The DNA here is from genome assembly GCA_036380235.1 of Vicinamibacterales bacterium. Classification (GTDB taxonomy): domain Bacteria; phylum Acidobacteriota; class Vicinamibacteria; order Vicinamibacterales; family UBA2999; genus 12-FULL-67-14b. The sequence goes on along the minus strand of DASVFC010000655.1, from coordinate 1,423 downwards.
GCGGCACCGAACACGGCCCCTCGCGCGGCTACGTCACCGCATACGATGCCGACACCGGCAAGCAAGCCTGGCGCTTTTATATCGTTCCCGGCAATCCAGCCGAGGGTTTCGAGAACGACGCGATGCGCATGGCCGCCAAGACGTGGACCGGCCAGTGGTGGCTTCACGGCGGCGGCGGCAACGCGTGGCACGGCTTCACGTATGACGCGGACCTCGATCAGCTCTACATCGGTACTGGCAACGGTTCACCGTGGAACCGGAAGATTCGCAGCCCGGAGGGCGGCGACAACCTGTTCCTGTGCTCGATCGTGGCCCTCAATCCCGACACCGGCGAGTACAAATGGCATTACCAGACCACACCCGGTGAGACGTGGGATTTCAACTCGAACATGGACATCGTGTTGGCCGATCTGCCGATTGAAGGCCGGTCCCGCAAGGTGATCCTGCACGCGCCGAAGAACGGGTTCTTCTACGTAATCGATCGCGCCAACGGCAAATTGATCTCGGCCGAGCCGTTCACGCGCACGACGTGGGCGACGCGCATCGACAAGGACACCGGCCGCCCCGTCGAAGTCGAGGGCGCTCGCTACGAGCGCGGCGTCGCCACGGTGGCGCCGACACCGATCGGCGCGCATAGCTGGCACGCGATGTCGTTCAATCCGAAGACCGGGCTGGCCTACTACCCCGCCATGCACCTGACCGCGACGTTCAACGACAAGGGCTTCGACGCCAGGACCTGGCGCGCCACCCCGTGGTCGATTGGCTACGGCGTCGGCGGCCAATTCATCAGTGGCGCGTCGCGTCCAGGCACGAGCCTGTCGTCACTGCAGGCGTGGGATCCCGTAAGGCAGCGGCTGGCGTGGGAAGTGCCGATGGACGGCGTGTTCCATCCCGGCACGATGACCACTGCGGGCAACCTGGTGTTTCAAGGACGCGTCGATGGATCGTTACGCGCCTACACCGCGGACGCGGGGAAAGAAGTGTGGCGGCGCGATCTGGGTCTCGGTATATCAGCGCCGCCCATTACCTACGCCGTGAACGGCAAACAGTACGTGGCGATTCTGGTTGGGTGGGGCGGCGCCATGGCGGGCCTCGGCGGACCAATCTCCAGCACCCATGGCTGGGCGTACGGCGTGCACAAGCGGTACCTCGTCGCGTTCGCGCTCGATGGGAAAGCTGCGCTGCCGGTGCAGCCGCCGCCATCGTTTGCAACACCGCTGCAGGCCGATTTCACGGTGAATGCGGCGCTAGCCCAGACCGGCGCGCAGCTATACATGCAATGCGTCGGCTGTCACGGCCCCGGCGCCGTTGCCGCCGGGATGGCGCCCGACCTGCGAGCGGCGTTCGCGGTCACGTCGCTCGAACAGTTCGCGCGAATCGTCCGCGGTGGCGCGCGTTCGGCTCGCGGCATGCCCACCTACGC
>DASVFC010000654.1:0-2957 GCA_036380235.1 Vicinamibacterales bacterium | reverse complement strand
TGTTGTGCTTCAGGACCAGGCGGTCCGACATCATCAGTGCGGCGCCGAGCAGGTTGCCGGTGACGTCGTTGTGCTCGAATCGTGCCTCCTGCGAATACATCGAGTGCAGGCCATATCGGCATTCGGTCACGAAGTTGCGCGATACCTCGACGCGTTCGGTGAACGAGAGGTAAATGCCGTCGCGAGCGTCGGCAATGTGGTTCGCAGTGATGCGGCTGTCGCGCAGGTTCCACGCGTTGATCGCATGGCCAGGCCGCGCGCCGTATTGTTTGCCGGGGCGAACCCGGTTGCCGCTGATGAGGGCGCCGTGGCCGTCGCCGATATGGATGCCGAAGTAGACGTCGACGATTTCGTTCGACTCGATGCGGTGATTGCTGCCGGTGACCTTCAGCCCCGCCGCCTCCTCGGTGACGTCGCGGCCACTGTTCCGGACGGTGAAGCCGCGGAACACCACGCCGTTTCCGGAGATCGTGACGACGCTGCCGTGCCCGCCGCCGTCGATCGTCGTGCCGGGTTCGGCAACGAGTGTCAGCGGTCCGCGGATCACAATCGGGCCGCGATAGGTGCCGGCCGCAACGTGCAACGTGCTGCCGGCCGGCGCGGCATCGATCGCTGCCTGCAGGCTCGTCGCCTCGGTCGCTCTCACTCCGGGCACAGCGAGGGCGCACAGCATGAGCGCTGCGACGGCCGGATTGATTCGAGGCGCGGCCGCGCCGCGCGACCACCGCGTGCCGAGGCGCGCGCCAACCAGCAATACCACGGCGGCCGCGGCGAGGCAGGCAAACCCCCACGACACCATGCCGGTTGATTCGAAGTTGCCCATCTCCGTCTCGCCGATCACGAGCGGCGTGAACGGCTTCAGGCGGATTGGCGCTTTCGGATTGAGGCTGTGCCCGAACGTATAAAGCCGCCATTGCAGATCGGCGAGGATCATCACGGGCACGCTTCCCGTCGCGGCGATAGCGAGCCGGCGCAGCCAGACATGGAGTGGTGACAGCAGGCACACCAACACGAGAGCGGCGATGCCAAACGGGAACAGCGCCGTCTCCATCGCCGGCGCTTCGATCGGCGGCATGCCGATGTAGTGATTCAGGATGTTGATCTCGTGCACATCGCCGCTGAGCCCGGTTCCGTACGCATACAGGCGGAGGCCGCGCGGATACTGCGGCGCCTCCATTTCCATACTCCAGAGGGGGAGGGTCGCGCTCCACGCGGCGAGTGCCGCGGCGACGAGTCCCGCCGTTGTGCGAATCAGGCTTGCGCGTGTCATCTCGCATCTCCGTTCATGGCCATGAGGTCTTCCAGTGAGTGCCTCACGTCGCCGCGAAACGTTACGGCCGCCTTCTCTGCCGCTGCCGCATCGGCGTACGCGATGACCCCGCCGCCCATCGGGCTTCGGATGAGCGATGACGCCACGAAAATCGCGTCATCCGCAATGAGCCATCCGCCGCCCGCCGCGTCCTGCACCCAGATGCGCGACGGCATCCTGCTCTCGGCGCGGAGCGCCTTGAGCATGCAGCCGATGTCGTCGAACACCCGCGTCTCCTGTTCGGTGGCCTGATACGCGGCGGCATACACCGGTTCGCTCACAAACATGCCGCAGTGGCTGCACGCCGTCCGGTCGACGAGGATGTCTGGGGGACCTGTCACGTTCGCGCCGCAAGCGGCTGCCAGCAGCGCGAACGCGACGATCACAAGGCGTGGTCTCGGCATGTGAAGGTCCCCCGCGGTCCTTTACTTCTCGACGATTAGCCAGCCCTGCATCTCGAGATGCAGCGCCGAACAGAACTCGGTGCAGTAGAAGCTGTAGGTGCCCGGTTTATCGACCACGAACTCCACGGTCGTCGACTCGCCGGGGTCGAGGCTCAACATCACGTTCTTGGTCGGCACCGCGAAGCCGTGCGTGGCGTCGGCGGTTTGCTCGGTGTTGGTGAGGTGCACGATCACCTTGTCGCCGACCTTGGCGGTGACGATGTCGGGCGTGAAGTGGCTGCGCACCACGTTCATCCACACCTCGGTGACACCCGGGCGATGCTCGATGCGCGCGTCCTTCTCCGACGCAATCGCGTTCGGGCTCTTCTCGTTCGTGCCCGGCGCCGTGCCGGGTGCGTAGACCGAATGGCCCTTGATCGTGTCGGCCTTCACCAGCTGCGCGTAGTGCGGCTCGCCGAATCCGATCGGCATGTCGGCGATCAACTCCATCTTCGCTCCCGAGATGTCGATCAACTGGAAGTTCTGCGGGTGCAGCGGTCCGACGTTGGTGTGGCGATCGATCGACCACTTGTTCATCGCGATCAGGTACTTGCCCTGCGGATCCATGGTGTCGCCCTGGGTCGTGGCGAGATGGCCGATGTTGTAGTGAATCGAAACCTTGTCCACCAGTTTGAACGCCTTGTCGGCGGGGTGGTACGGCGCACCGAGCGTCCACTTCGCAACCGCGCTCTCGAGATAGAGGCTGGTGTAGGCGTGGCCCTGGTTGTCGTATTGCGTGTGCAGCGGCCCGGCGCCGAGCTCGACCTTGCCGGCGACGACGGCGTCGAACTTGAGGATCGGGATGCCGTAACGATCCTTGCCCTCGAAGGTCTTCGATTCGATCGCCTTCTTGATCAGATCGAAACCGTAAACGGTGGCGTGCGGATCGAGCTTCCCGGAGACCGTGATGTAGTCGCCCTTCGGCGCGATGTCGACGCCGTGCGGGCTGCGCGGCTCAGGTGCCAGGAAGAGCAGGCCTTCGGCAATCGCGGTCTCGAGCGAGATGACGCGGATGCCGTTCAACTCGGTGTACTTGCCGGCGGCGACCACCTGTTCGGCCTTCTGCCAGTTGATGATGTGCAGGTAATCGAAATCGAGCTGCGACGCGCCAACTTCGAGCGGCGGCTTGCCTTGCTGAATGCCGCCGGTGGCCATTTCGACGTTGTAGGAGTTGATGAACGCGTACCCCTCGCTCACGCCCTTGC
>DASVFC010000653.1:0-7027 GCA_036380235.1 Vicinamibacterales bacterium | reverse complement strand
CGCAGCGCTGCGTTCGCTTGTGCGAGGTTCGCAGTGGCGAGGTCGCGTTGCGCCGCCGAGGCCCGGTGGGCCGTGTCGGCGGCATCCAACCGCTGGCGCGGAAGCGCACCCTTTTCGAACAGGTTCTTGGCCCGATCGTGTTCGAGCACTGCGTTCGCGAGTGACGCTTCGGCGGTGTCGAGCGCAGCCTTGGCCACGGCCACGGCGGCCACCGCGGCATCCGCTTGCGCGTCGATCTCGCGGCGATCGAGCGTCGCGATGGTCTGGCCTTCGCGCACCGGATCACCGATGTCGACCAGAATTCGCTCGATCGTCCCCGGCAGCTTCGGCTTGACCGCCACCCGCGATCGCGGCGTCAGCGTGCCGGAGATCTCGAGTGACGCTTCCACGTCATCGACCACCGCCTTCACCACCGGCACGTCGACGATCGGCGCGACGGCCGTTGTTTCAGGTGCGGCCTCGGCCGTGGTCGACGGGCTGGAGCACGCCGCGGCGATCAGGGATGAACCAAGGACCAGGACGGTAGAAAAACGCACGAACACGGAATAACGATTACGACTCATGACGACGCACTCCGGCGGGCACAGGGGATCCACCCAACCGCGCAAAGTCTGCGCGGTCGGCGTCCGGTGCGCCCGCGATGCCTTCCTCCGGACACTTGCACGACACGAACGACGTAGTGATGCCGGCTTTGAGGCCGGCGATAGTGGCGTCGAGCACGTCGCGCGCGAGCGCGTCGTAGTCTTCGCCGCTGGCCAGGCGATGGCGGATGCCAATCACTGCGGGGCCGATCAGGCACGCCCACAACATGTGCATTGCCGCATTCGGATTGACGGTGGTGGGAAAGCCGCCCTCATCGATCGCGCGCTGAATGGTGGAGACCGCCTCCGACAGCATGCGCTGCAGCAACTCGAAACCGTCCCATTGCTGCGTGATGCGGGGTACCGATCGGTCGACGAACATCAGCTCGAAGTAGGCCGGTTGCTCCTGCGAGAATTCGTAAAACGCCCACCAGCGCGCGCGCACCAGGTCAACGGCGGTCGTGGTGTCGGCCCCGGCCGCCCGTACTTTTTCGTCGAGGCGGTGGAATCCCTCCTCGGCGAGCGCAAGGAAAATGTCGTCGCGGCTGGCAAAGTAGCTGTAGATGGCGGCGGGGCTGTATTCGATGCGTTCGGCGATCTTACGGATCGAGACGCTCTGATAGCCTTCGGCCACGAACAGGTCGCGGGCGGCGTTGAGGATCGAGGCGGTCACCGCCTGTCGTTCACGGTCGTGGCGTTCTTTGGTTCCCATTAGTGGTCGAGATAAACAGTGTTCAGTCTTCAAATGGTGTTAGACGCAGGGGGTGTTTTGCAAGTTCCATTTTTCACAAGTACAGGTATTTCTAGGTGTAACTAGCTGACTGGCATGGACTTAGTCCTTGAATTCGCCTACGCGGCCGGTGCTGTTGTCTGCCATCAGATTCCCGAGCGGTCGTTTTTTGTTGATGGGTGGCAACTGCCGGTGTGTGCGCGATGCACCGGGCTCTATTTGGGCGCGCTCGCAGGCCTCGTGGCGTGGTGCGCCTGGAAACTTGCGCGCGGCTGGAAACCGATCGGCGTGTCTCACCGGGTGGCGATTCGCATTGTCGTCGCCGGTGCTATCCCAACCGCGCTTTCGGTTACCTCCGGGGCCCTCAGTATTTGGGACGGCTCCAACATGACGCGCGCGGTCCTCGCGTTGCCGCTTGGCCTCAGTGCTGGCGCGGTCGTCGCGTCGGTGTTCACAAAAGACCTGAGGTAAACTCGGTTCGTGCCTCCCGCAGTCGTGTGTGTGGTGTCGTGGCTCGTGCCCGGCGCCGGTCATTTCCTGCAGGGACGCACGCAGAAGGGCGTGATTTTTCTGATTGCGCTCACCGCCATGTTCGCGATCGGGCTGGCGCTCAACGGCCGCCTTGCCGCGTTCGATTTCTCCGATCCGCTCGTCGGCCTTGCCGCTGTCGCCAACCTGGGGATGGGCATTCCGTACTTCATTGCGCGCGCCATGGACCTGGGCCACGGCATCGTCACCGCGGCGTCTTACGAATACGGCAACACCTTCCTCATCGTCTCGGGGTTGTTGAATCTGCTCGTCGCGATCGATGCCTACGACGTTCGCCTGGGCCGCAAATAAGCAGGCGACACAGCGATGACCAGTCACTTCGGCTTGATGCTGCTGTTTGCGTTTTTCGTGTCGGTGGTGTTTGCCACGATTACGAAGGACTCGGCGAAAGAGCAGCTGGTGCTCGGCGTCAAGATGTTCGGCATGTTCATCGGCGCGGCGATCGTGCTCGGCTGGGTGCTGCGACTCTTCCCGTTGTGATTCGTCTCTGGCTGCCGGTTGCGGCCTATATGGCGGTGATTTATTACGGCGCCACGATGCCCGCCGTACCGGCCGCGGTCGGCAACTTTTTTTCAGACACGGTCCTGCATGCCGGCGGCTACTCGGTGATGGCGATGCTGGTGCTGCGTGCCACGGCCGGGGGCACACGGCGCGGCATGACGCGCGGCGCCATGCTCGCCGCCTTCGTGATCTCGATGCTGCATGGCCTGAGCGTGGAGTGGGTCCAGATGTACGTGCCGACGCGTTTCGCGGAGTGGCGCGACATCTGGAACGATGCCGCCGGCGCGGCCGTCGGCCTCGGCGCCGCAGCGGCGTGGGGTATCATGAAGGGGAAGTCGCATGACCTTTGACAACCTCCTGATCGAGCGCGATGACGCAGTCGCCATCGTCACCCTCAACCGCCCGAAAGTCCTCAACGCACTGAATGGCCAGACGCTCACCGAATTGGCGAGCGCGATGGCGTCGTTCAGGAACGATCCGGGCGTGCGTGCGATCGTGCTGACGGGCGCGGGCGAAAAATCATTCGTCGCCGGCGCCGATATCAACGAGCTTGCGGTGTTGTCGCCGGTTGCGGGCAAGGAACATGCGCGGCATGGCCAACAGATTTTCGATGCCGTCGAACAGCTCGGTAAGCCCGTGATCGCCGCAATCAATGGCTTCGCGCTTGGCGGCGGCTGTGAGCTGGCGATGGCGTGCACGCTGCGTCTCGCAGCGGACACGGCGCGATTCGGTCAGCCCGAGATCAACCTCGGGCTGATTCCCGGCTACGCCGGCAGCCAGCGGCTGCCGCGGCTGGTGGGCAAGGGCGTGGCCCTCGAGATTCTCCTGAGCGGCGACATGATCACCGCGCAACGCGCCTATGAGATCGGGCTGGTCAACCGCGTGGTGCCGGCCGCGGAATTGCTGGCCGAAGCGAAGAAGCTGGCCCACACGTTGGCCTCGAAAGCGCCGATTGCGGTCCGCTACATTCTCGACGCGGTCAATCAAGGCCTCGATACGCCCTTTGCGCAAGGCCAGTACCTGGAAACATCGCTCTTTGGCACCATTGCCTCCTCCGACGACATGAAGGAAGGCACGAAGGCGTTTCTCGAAAAGCGCAAACCCGTCTGGCAAGGCAAGTAATGCGGGTTGCGATTGTCGTTTCGCGCTTCAACGATTTCGTGACCGGGCGGTTGCTCGACGGCGCGCGCGCGGCGCTTGCCGATGCTGGCGTGGCCGCCGGCGATGTGGACGTGCTGCACGTGCCCGGGGCCTTCGAGATCCCGATGGCGGCACAGCGCATCGCGGAGACGGGCAAGGTCGATGCGGTGGTGTGTCTTGGCTGCCTGATTCGCGGCGCCACGCCGCATTTCGAGTACATCGCCTCGGCGTGCGCGAACGGCATCACCGCGGCCGCAGCCAGTACCGGCGTGCCCATGTCGTTCGGCGTGTTGACGACGAATTCCGCCGAGGAAGCGCTGGAGCGCGCCGCGCCAGGCCCCTCGAACAAGGGGCGCGAAGCCGCCGACGCCGCCGTCGAGATGGCAACGTTGTTCGCGCGCATTCCGGATGGACGCTAACGGTGATCGCTGGGCGAACCGGCGCCGCGCCCGCGCTGCCGCGCTGCAGGCGCTGTACGAATGTGAAGTCGGCAAGCTGACGCCACAGCAGGCGCTCGGCGTGTTGCATCATGCGGGCGCGCCGGAAGTGGACGATCCGGGCGAGAGCGAGCACGCGTTCGTGGTGTCGCTGGTGCGCGGCGCGATGGACAATCGCGACGCACTCGACGACCGCATCGGTGACGCGGCGAAGAACTGGCGGGTCGAGCGCATGGCGGTGCTCGACCGGCTGGTGATGCGCCTGGCGGTGCAGGAGCTGCTGTCGCAGCGCGACAGCCCGCCGCGCGTGGTGATTAGCGAGGCAATCGAGCTGGCGCGCGCCTACAGCGGCGAAGATGCTGCGAAGTTCGTAAATGGCGTCCTCGATGGCGTGTATCGCAAGCTCAAAGATGAAGGGCGCATAGCGGATTGATGAGTGTAGATGTGTGATGGCAGATTTATTGGCTGATGGCCTTGTTGGCCTTGTTGGCCTGATGGCCTGATGGCCTGATGGCCTGTTGGCCTGATGGCCTGATGGCCTGATGGCCTGTTGGCCTTGTTGGCCTTGTCGGCCTGATTCCTGATTGCTGAATGAGTACCGAAGCCGTCCAAGTCGAGCAGCGTAAGCTAAACCTCGAGGCGATTACCCGCCTCGGTTTCGCCGCGTACCCACACAAGTTCGACACCACGCATACGGTCACCGAGCTGGTCGACCGCTACACCGCGACGCCGGCGGCCGAGTTCGATAATCCGAAAATCGAAACCGTCACAGCTGGCCGCGTTGTCGGCATCCGCAGCTTCGGCAAGGCGAGTTTCCTGGTGCTGTCGGATGGCCGTTCACGACTGCAGATCTACGTCCGCCAGGATGCACTGAGCGAACGCGATTACCAGCTGTCGAGGCTGCTCGACACCGGCGATCAAATCGGTGTGGCCGGGCACATGTTCCGGACCAAGACGAACGAACTGTCAATCTGGGCGACGCGTCTCGAGTTTCTCGCCAAGTGCTTCCTGCCGCTGCCGGAAAAATGGCACGGGCTGCAGGACGTGGAGATCCGCTACCGCCAGCGTTATCTCGACCTGGTGGTGAATCCCGACGTGCGTCGAGTGTTCGAGATTCGGACCCGCACCGTGTCGGCGATTCGCGACTTCCTGGCCGGACATGGCTTTCTCGAAGTCGAGACGCCGATGATGCAGCCGATTGCGGGCGGCGCGCTGGCGCGCCCGTTCGTCACGCATCACAACGCACTCGACATGAAGTTGTACCTGCGCATCGCGCCGGAGCTCTATTTGAAGCGGCTCACGGTGGGCGGCATCGAGCGGGTATTCGAGATCAATCGCAACTTCCGCAACGAAGGCATCTCGACGCAGCACAACCCTGAGTTCACGATGCTCGAGTTCTACTGGGCTTACGTGGACTATCAGCGGTTGATGACCTTCACCGAGGAGCTGCTGTCGACGATTGCCCGGCAGGTAATCGGGACCACAACGTTCCCCTTCGGCGAGCACACCATCGACATGAGCGCGCCGTTCAAGCGGCTCTCGCTGCGCCATGCGGCCGCCGATGGCGCGTCGAAAAAGCTTGGCGTGCAGGTCACCGTCGACGAATTGCGCAGCCTCGACAGCGCGATCGCGATCGCGCGCAAGCTCGGGGTCGAGACGCCGAAAGGCGCCGGGCCGGGAAAAATTGCCAGTAACATCTTTGAGGCGCTGTGGGAGCGCGATCTCGTGCAGCCCACCTTCGTCTACGACTTTCCGACCGAGGTGTCGCCGCTGTCAAAACAACGCGCCGACGATCCGGAGACCGTTGAACGGTTCGAGCTGTATGTCGGCGGCTTTGAAGTGGCCAACGCGTTCAGCGAGCTCAACGATCCCGTCGAACAGCGGCGCCGGTTCGAGGAACAACTCGCCAGCCGCGCGGCGGGCGATCAGGAAGCGCACGTGATGGACGAAGATTACGTCCGCGCGCTGGAGTACGGCATGCCGCCCGCCGGCGGGGAAGGCATCGGCATCGATCGCCTGGTGATGTTGCTCAGCAATTCGTTGTCGATTCGAGATGTCATCCTGTTCCCGCTGATGCGACCGAGGGGCGAGGACTAGGCGCCCAAGGCGACACGATGCCCTTCGAGCTCCAGGTCGCGCTTCGCTATCTGCTGGCAAAACGCCGTCAGGTCTTCATCTCCGTCATTTCCCTGGTCTCCACGATTGGCGTCACCGTCGGCGTCGCGGCGCTGATTATCGCGATGGCGCTGATGACCGGGCTGCAGGGCGAACTGCAGGACAAGATTCTCGGTTCGTCGGCGCACGTCTTTGTTTTCAAGCCGGCCGGCGGCATCGATGACTATCGAGCCGAGGTGGCGCGGATTCGCGGCTTCACCGGCGTAATCGGCGCCGCGCCGGCGGTGATGGGCCGCGCGATGATCAGCGGCACCGGGCAGCCGGGCTTCGTCGCGGTGAAAGGCGTCGATCCCGAGCTCGAAGGCAGCGTCACGGATGTTGCGGGCGCCCTCACCGACGGCAAGCTCAGCGACCTCGTGCCGGCATCGGCAGACGATCTGCCCGGCATCATCCTTGGCAAGGACCTCGCGGGACAGATTGGCGCCATGGTCGGCGACATCGTCACGCTCACCACGCCATCGGGGTCCTTGACGCCGATGGGTGTGATGCCCCGCATGCGCCGCTTCAAGGTGGTTGGCACGTTCCGCCTCGGGCTATACGACGTCGACTCGAGCACCGGGCTCGTGGCGCTGGAGCCGGGGATGCGCCTGGCCGGCACCGAGAACGTCGATCACATCGAGGTCAAGGTCGCCGACATCTACAACGCGCCGGCGATGGCCGATCAAATGGCGGAGACCTTCGGTCCCGAGTACGTCACGCAGGATTGGACCGACATCAATCAGCAGCTGTATTCGGCGCTGATGCTGGAGAAGATCGGGATGGGCATCGGCATCGGTTTGATCGTGATGGTCGCCGCGCTCAACATCATCGCGTCGCTGATCCTGCTGGTGATGGAGAAGACGCGCGACATTGCGATCCTGAAGACGATGGGCGCGTCGAAACGCAGCATCATGCTCGTGTTCCTGCTGCAAGGC
>DASVFC010000652.1:0-3837 GCA_036380235.1 Vicinamibacterales bacterium | reverse complement strand
CCTCGCCGCGTCAGCTGCTGGTGCAACTGCTCTCCGAAAGCGCGGTACTGTCGGTGGCTGGCGCGGTGATCGGCACGCTCGCCGCGGTGGTGATCCTGCCGTTGCTCGTCAACATCATGCCGCTGAGCATTCCGCGGCTCGAGGACGCCGTTGTCGACGTCCGCGCGCTGGGTCTTGGGCTGGTGGTAATCGCCGGCACGACGATCTTCTTCGGCATGATCCCCGCGATGGTGCTGCTGCGCAGCCAGGTGGTGCAGGATCTCAGGACCGGCGAACGCGGCAGCTCGCGCGGTGGACGCGCGATCTATTCCGTCCTCGTGGCGGGGGAAGTGGCGCTCGCGTGCGCGTTACTCGTGGCATCGGGGCTCCTGGTCCGAACGGTCGAACGCATGATGGACACGCCGACCGGCGTCGACGCGAACGACGTCGTCGTCAGCAGCGTCCAGCTTTCTGGCCGCGACTACAACGACTGGCGAAAGACCGCGCGCGTGCACAGCGCGATTGTCGAGAACATCCGCCGGCAACCCGGCGTGATCGCCGCGGGCGCGAGCAACTTCCTGCCCTTCGAAGTCGGCTGGCGCGGCCCGTTCGGCATCGACGGTGAAGCGCAATCCGCCCGTCCCGAAGATGCGCCACAGGTTCAGTACCACAGCGTCAGCGACGGTTATTTCGAGGCGATGGGTTCGCGCATCGTCAGCGGCCGCGCGTTCGTTGCCGCCGACGAAGTCGATCGTGCCGGCGTGGTGGTGGTAAACGAGTCGTTCGCACGACGCTTCTTCGACGGCGGAGCGGTCGGCCGTGTCGTGACGAGCATGACCGGCGGGATCGGTCCACTTGGACTGAACATGATCCGATTGCCGCCGCGGCCCCCGGGCACGCCGCCGCCATCGCATCCGCCGCACCTGCCGCCGACGCGGTACCAGGTGATCGGCGTCGTCGCCGACGTCCGCAACGCGCCATTCGGCCAGCCCGTGGAACCGGCAATCTATTTCTCGACCCGCCAGTTTCCGTTTCGCGAGCAGTTCCTGGCCGTCAAGGCAACGGATCGCGTGATGGCAACCGCAGCCATTCGCAGCGCGCTGCAACAAGAAGCACCGAACGTGCCGATGGGAGTTGCGCGGACCTGGGGCGAACGTGTCGCGTCACGCACGGCCGAGCCGCGGTTGCTGATGACCATCCTGCTGTTCTTCGGCGGGCTGGCGGGATTACTGGCGGCACTCGGCGTTTACGGACTGTTCTCGTGGTCGGTCGCATTGCGGACGCGTGAACTCGCCATTCGGCTGACGCTCGGAGCCAGGCCGGCGAGCGTCGGCGCCCTGGTGGTGCGCCAGAGCGCCGTGCTGGTGGTAATCGGCGTGATTGCCGGGCTGGTGATCATCCGGGCCGGCGAAAGCGCTCTCGCACGCGTGGTCTTCGGCGTGACCACGAGCGATGCGTGTCGATCCTGTCGAAGGGCTGCGTGCGGAATGACGCAACGCAACTCTTAACTGCCGACTGCTGACTGGGGACTGCTACGTGCCGATTGCCTGCATGCGTTTCTGCATCTCTTCGGGCGATACGTCTTCCTTGTGCGTGGCAATCGCCCACTGGTGGCCGAATGGATCCCTGAGGTTGCCCATCCGATCGCCCCAGAACATGTCGGTCGGGTTCTCGATGCTCGTCGCGCCAAGATCGACGGCGCGCTTGAATACCGCATCGACGTCATCGGTGTAGAACATCAACGACGCGGAGCGGCCGCTGCCGCTCGGCGCAACGGCGCCGCGCTCCGGATTCTCATCAGACAGCATGAGCATCGAGTTGCCGATCTTCACTTCGGCATGCATGATTCGCCCGCCGGGACCCGGCATACGCGTGTACTCCACCGCGCCAAAGGCCTGGGTGTAATAGTCAATCGCCTTCGCCGCGTCCTTGCACACCAGATACGGCGTGAGCGAGTAGTAACCGTCAGGTATTGCCTTCACCGCCATTTGAGAGCCTCCTCTCGGCTTATTCACCGTTGCCAACCCTTTTCTGTACCACGGCGAAGCGGCATCCCGCTTGAAGAAAAGCGACCCGCGCAAACTATCGCGGGGCGAGCGGATTGACTCGAAGCTCCATCGGCACCACATCCGTAGACGGCGCCGGCATGGCGATGACGAAGCGGCTGCCGTTCGCCGACGGTGCATAGAGGCCGCCAAACAGCGGCACATCAATAACGGGCGACGCCGGGGTAATTGCCGGCGTCGCGCCGTTCATGGTGACGCCAGAGGCCATCAAGCGATTGCCGGGACCGACAAAATACAGCTCGCGACCGTCGCTGCGCCACAGCGGACGGTATCCGCCGCCGACGGAGACCGGCACGCGCCCGCTCATCTCCGGAAACCTGCTGACGTATACCTCGGTCCTGCCTGATTCGTCCGAGGTGTAGGCGAGAAGGCGGCCATCAGGCGAGAGGCTCATCTCGATCTCGTTCGCCGGCGTTTGCAAGAGCCGCTGCGGCGGCGAGTTGCCATCGGTAGACACCGTGAACAAGTCCCAACCGGTATCGCTCGAAAAGGACCTGAACAACACCGTCCGGGCATCAGGCGTGAAGCCGCCGGCATATTGGATGGTCGCCGACCTGGTCAGGCGGCGCTCGCTGCCGGTGCCGCGATCGCCTCGGACCACCACGTTAGGCGGTGAATCAGCCGCAATGCTGTATGCCAGGGTCGATCCGTCGCGACTCCAGATCGGCGCGCCGCTCCAATATTCGGCGGGGACGCGCACGGTCATGCCCGCTTCGAGATCAATGGTCCATACCGACGACACGCCTTGCGCATCGGTCCGCTCCACTGCGGCGGTGCGGCCATCGGGTGCCATCGCAATCTGCCGGAACGCCGCCGCTGATGCCGGAATCTCCGAGAACTCGCCCTGACGATCGATCCACACCAACGAGCCGAGTGCGAGGTGCTGCCGCGGCCGGTACACCAGCACGCCGCCGGCAACCGCAAACGCGGCCTGCCCGGGTGGGTTGTAATCGACCGCGTCGGCAAGCTTGATCGGCTCGCCGGTGAATCGCAGCGACGCGGCATCAAACGCGCGGGCCATCAATACACGATCGCGCACGTAGAGCAAGTGACCGCTCGCCGCATACATTCCGGGCGTCGCGGCGGCGCCGGGTGGCAGTGCCGGGTCGGGATCGAACAGGAACGTGCGATCGAGTGTGCCGACCTCGCCGACGTAGAGGCCGCGCTGCTTACCGGCGACATAAAAGACGTAATGACGGCCGTCTGGCAGGAACGACGGATACAGGTGATGTGTCTCATTCGCCGCCGCATCCAGCGTTGTTGCCACTTCCGGCAATCCTCCGGCAGCAGATACGCGCATCAGGTTGCCCTGCTGGTGCGGATTGAACACGATCACGCCGTCACGGCTCCAGGTGCCGCCGGCGCCGGTGCCGGCTTCGCAAATCACCGTTGCGGTGCCGCCGCTGATCGAGATGCGCTTGAGCGTGTTGTTGGCGAAGAACGCGAGCTCGGTTCCAGACGGCGAGAAGAACGGATCGCTCGCGCCGGTGGTGCCCTCGATCGGCTGCGCGCGCTGCGCATCGAGTGGCCTGATCCACAACTGGCGATCGCCATTCGCGTCGGTGGCCACAAAGGCGAGCGTGCGACCGTCGGGCGACAACGCGACCCCACCGGTCAGGAAATTGTTATCGGGCGGCAGCAACAAGGCATGGAGGCGAACCGGATCGATCGCCGGCGCCCTGTTGAAAGCCGCCATCAACACCGCGCCGACGGCGAGTGCGGCGATGATCGCAGCAGCCATCGGCCACGACCGCAGCCATCGCGACTGCACCGGCAGCGCCGGCGGCCTTAC
>DASVFC010000651.1:0-4261 GCA_036380235.1 Vicinamibacterales bacterium | reverse complement strand
TTTTAATAACATCCGGTCCGGTGATGAACATATAGGATGTGTCTTTGACCATAATGTTAAAGTCCGTGATCGCCGGCGAGTACACCGCGCCGCCGGCACAGGGCCCGAGGATTGCGGAGATTTGCGGGACGACGCCGGAAGCGAGGGTGTTGCGGAGGAAGATGTCCGAGTAACCGCCGAGCGAGACCACGCCTTCCTGGATGCGCGCCCCGCCCGAGTCGTTGAGGCCCACGATCGGCGCGCCGTTGCGCACCGCCATGTCCATCACCTTGCAGATCTTGGCCGCATTCGTTTCCGACAGCGAGCCGCCGAATACGGTGAAGTCCTGGGCGAAGGCATAGACGACGCGGCCATTGATCAGGCCATGGCCGCTGACCACGCCATCACCGGGGATGACGACTTGATCCATGCCGAAGTCCTGGCACCGATGCGTGACCAGCTTGTCGACCTCCTCGAACGTGCCGGGGTCGAAGAGCCGCGTCATGCGCTCACGTGCCGTCAGCTTGCCCTGCTCGTGCTGTTTCTTGAGGCGCTCTTCACCGCCGCCAAGCTCGGCCAGCCGTTCGCGCTCGCGCAATCGCTCAATTGGATTCATGTCAGGCGGCCACACACGGGTTGCTCAGCGTACCGACGCCGGCCACCTTCACCATCATGCGATCACCCGGCACCAGCGGCCCGACTCCGGAGGGCGTGCCCGTCGTGATCACGTCGCCGGGATTCAGCGTCATGAACCGGGTCACGTGCTCGATCAAGTACGGCACCGGGAAGATCAGCTCGCGGGTATTCGACTTATGACGACGCTCGCCGTTGACCCAGCCTTCGATGTCGAGCTCGGAAGGATCGAGGCCGGCAGCAATGCACGGCCCGATCGGGGCGAAGGTGTCGAACCCTTTCGCGCGCGAATACTGGACGTCTTTCACTTGCAGCTCCCGCGCGGTGACGTCGTTGAGGCAAGTGACTCCGAGCACGTAGTTCATCGCCGCCTCCGCCTTCACATTCGAGGCGCGCTTGCCGATGACTACCGCCATCTCAGCTTCGTGCTCGATGCGGCCCGCCCACGCGGGAATGCGGATCGCCTCCTCTGGACCGATTACCGCACCTGGCGGCTTGAGGAACACGAGCGGCTCGGCGGGCAGCTTCTTATTCATCTCAGCCGCGTGATCCTTGTAGTTCAGGCCGATGCAGACCACGATTGCCGGTGTCACGGGCGCGAGAAATGTGAGACTGCCGCTTTCCGGCACCGCCTCGGCGACGCCGTAATCCCCGAACACATCGCCGCGCATCCAGAAAAAATTGCCGTCACGTTCGACCGCATAACGGCCGCCCGTTCCCTGCTTCACTCGGTAAATTCGGTCCATGAATCCGTCGCCCTCACACCCTCGAGGTGTCACTGCCTCGCGGTTTCTTCGATGCGATTCGACTCGGCGCTGCGGTTACCGGCGCTGTCGACCGCGACTACCGAATACACATATCGCACGCCCGGTTTCACCGTTTCGTCGCGATACGTCGACGCCGCCACTACCTCCTGGGTAATGGGCTGCAGTACATCACTCGGCGCGACGGCGCGCAACACGAGATAGCCTGTGACGTCTTTCTCGGTGTTCGCATCCCAGATCAGATTGATCGAACCCGCGCCGGCAATGGCCGCCACCGACCGCGGCGCCGCCGGCGGGAACCGGTCGGCCACCACGATGCACGTGCGGGGCGAGGCCGGTCCAACCACCGTCGCGTCACCGACCTTGTCTACCGGACGTACTTCAAAGCACCGCTCCACGCCGAACGTCACGCCGGGAATAGTCCATTCGGTAACGGCCACCGGCGCCGGCGTCAAAGCCGTGGGCAACTTGATCGCGTACGGATCTTCGGGGGAGGCGTTGGCCGGTACTTCGTACAAGTGATAGGTCGTAGCCTCGGTGGTAAAGCCAAGCGATCGGGCGGCGAGGGGCGCCAACGGCGCTGGCGCAGGCTTCACGGTTCCAGGACTGGCGTTGACGGGCGGCTTGATCGCCGGTGGCGCGGCAAACGTCGCGGTGCGCGCATCCGCAGGCGGGGTCCACGCGATCGAGATCGCGCGCTCGGTGTAATCAACCTTCGGCGCACCGGGAGCCGAGGCGACGCTTTCGAGCGGTACTGAAACCGGCGCCGAAGGATCGCTCTTGCGGCCGCGCGGGCTCACGCCAACAACGAAATAGTGCCGCCGAGGCATTTGCGTTGGTGGCGGTGCCACCAACGGCCCAATCGGCGCATGACCTTCATCATCGCGCGCTGCCTCGGCCAGGGCGCGCAGGCGGTTGTCTACCGGCAGTTCGATCGGCACGAACGCGTCGGGGGCCAGGTTTTCACGGACCACCGCGGTGGCGCCGCGATCGACGCCCGGCGGCACGGGCAGCGGCGGCGTGGCTGATTCGTTCGCCGGCACCGGCAGGTCGGGAAGAATCGGACGCACCGGCAGCGTGGCGATCAACGCCGCAACATCCCGCTGCTCTTCGGTCGACGGCGGACGAACCGCCGTCACGGCGTAGACCTCGATCGCGGCGATGTCGGCCGGCTGCTGCCCATCGACGTTTGTCGTCGGCACGGGGAAGGAAAGGTAGACGTCGCCGCCAACACGTTGCCCGGTGACATTGCCGACGGTTGCCGGCACCCGGACAAACGGCGCCAGCGGTGGCCCCTTGGATCCGCACG
The DNA here is from genome assembly GCA_036380235.1 of Vicinamibacterales bacterium. GTDB lineage: Bacteria > Acidobacteriota > Vicinamibacteria > Vicinamibacterales > UBA2999 > 12-FULL-67-14b. The sequence goes on along the minus strand of DASVFC010000651.1, from coordinate 1,576 downwards.
CCGCAGCCAGGAGCGCGGCCAGAAAGACCAGCAGTCTCACAGAATGTATCGCGACAGATCTTCGTTCTTGACGATGTCGGCAAGCATGCGGCGCACGTACGCGGCGTCAATCGTGATCGTCTTTTCGGTGAGATTCGGCGCATCGAACGACACCTCGTCGAGCAGCCGTTCCATCACCGTGTGCAGCCGCCGGGCACCGATGTTTTCGGTCCGCTCGTTGACCACGGTGGCGAACTCCGCAATCGTCGCCACGCCATCTTCGGTGAATTGCAGATCGACGCCTTCAGTCGCCATCAGCGCCATGTATTGCTTGATCAGCGCGCTGCGAGGCTCGGTCAGGATCCGGACGAATTCCGGCTGGCCTAGCGGCTCGAGCTCGACACGGATCGGGAAGCGGCCCTGCAATTCCGGGATTAGATCTGATGGTTTCGACACGTGAAACGCGCCGGCGGCGATGAACAGGATGTGATCGGTCCGCACCATCCCATGCTTGGTGTTGACGGTCGTGCCTTCGACGATCGGCAGGATATCTCGCTGCACGCCTTCGCGGCTGACCTCCGGGCCGTGGCTGCCTTCGCGGCCCGCGATCTTGTCGATCTCGTCGACGAAGATGATGCCGGCCTGCTCGACACGCTCGACCGCCAGCGTCGCCACCGCATCCATGTCCACCAGCTTCTGCTCTTCTTCCTGGGTCAGCCGTTCGCGCGCCTCCGCCACCGAGACCCGGCGCCGCTCCGATCGGCCCTGGAATAATCCCGGCATCATGTCGCGCAGATTGACGCCGACCTCTTCCATTGACGACCCGGTAATCAACTCGATCGAGGGAAACGATTTCTCCTGGACGTCGACTTCAACGATGCGATCGTCGAGTTTGCCGGCACGCAGTTGCTCGCGCATCCGCTGCCGCGTACTGCCCATCTCGTCGCGCACGCGTCCTGGATCCTCATCCGGCGCCGCCGGCCGCGGCGGCAGCAATAAATCAAGCAGCCGCTCCTCGGTATTGATCACCGCCTTGGCGTGCACTTCTTCGATCTTCTCGTCGCGGATCATGTTGACCGCGAGCTCTACCAGATCGCGGACCATCGACTCGACGTCCCGGCCGACGTACCCCACTTCGGTGAACTTCGACGCCTCGACCTTGATGAACGGCGAATGCGCCAGCTTGGCGAGGCGCCGCGCAATCTCGGTCTTGCCGACACCGGTCGGCCCAATCATCAGGATGTTCTTCGGCGCCACATCTTCGGCCAGCTCCGGTGGCAGCTTCTGTCGCCGCATGCGATTGCGCAACGCAATCGCCACCGCCCGCTTCGCCTTCGATTGCCCGACGACGTATTTGTCGAGCTCGCCGACGATCTCGCGAGGCGTCAGCGAATCAATCGCGGTGGTCGTGCGCTCGGGTAGTGTGATCGACATTACAGTTCTTCAATAGTGAGCGTGGTGTTCGTATAGATGCAGATTTCGGCAGCGATGGTCATCGCGTGCTGCGCGATGTCGCGGGGTGTCAGCGCGGTATGGCGCGCCAGCGCCTTGGCCGCGGCCTGCGCGAACGCGCCGCCAGAGCCGATGCCAATGATGC
>DASVFC010000650.1:0-4834 GCA_036380235.1 Vicinamibacterales bacterium | reverse complement strand
CTGGTCTCGATCTTCAACCAGGGCGAGCGTGTCGACGTGATCGGCACCAGCAAGGGTCACGGCTTCCAGGGCGTGGTCAAGCGCCATCACTTCCGCGGCGGCGACGCAACGCACGGCTCGATGTTCCATCGCGCCCCCGGCTCGATTGGCGCCTCGTCGTTTCCGTCGCGCGTCATGAAAGGCATGCGGGCGCACGGTCACATGGGCGTCGACCGCGTCACGGTCCGCAACCTCAAGGTGCTGAAGATCGACACCGAGAACCACCTGATTCTCGTCAAGGGCAACGTCCCCGGCGCGCCGGGCGGCTACGTGGTAATCCGCAAGGCCGTCGCGGCCAAGCCGGAGCCGCAGCCGCAGCTGCAGGAGAAGCCGAAGAAGGGCAAGAAGTAAACCATGACGATTGACGTCGTAAACACAGAAAACAAAAAGGTCGGCAGCCTCGAGCTGAACGAGAACGTGTTCGGCGGCCGCGCCAAGACCGATTTGATCCACGAGTCGGTGGTGCGCGCCAATGCGGCGGAACGCCGCGGCACGCATGCGACCAAGAACCGCGCCCTGGTCAGCGGCAGCGGCAAGAAGCCGTGGCGCCAGAAGGGCACCGGCCGCGCCCGTGTCGGCGAGACGCGCAATCCGCTGTGGCGCAAGGGCGGCACGGTGTTCGGCCCGCAGCCGCGCAGCTACGAATACCAGCTACCGAAGAAGGTCGAGAAGGGCGCGTTGCGGGCGGCGCTGGTCGAAAAGCTGCACCAGGGATCGCTGATCGTCGTCGACGCGTTGACGGCGAGCGAGGTCAAGACCAAGGCCGTTGCCGGCCTGCTGAAAACGCTCGGTGTCACCGGCAAGGCGGTGATTGTCGACGCGCAGCTGGACGAGAAGTTCGCGCTGTCGGTGCGCAACATCGCCGGCGTGTCGCTGGTGCAGAGCAACCGCGTGACCGCGCGCGACGTCGCCAACACCAAGCAAGTCGTGCTGACCCGCGCCGCGGTGGAAAAGCTGGAAGCGGCTCTCGGCGAGTCCCGAGCGCAGTCAAGGGAAGCGTAATCATGAAACTCACCGAAGTCATCCGCCGTCCGCTGGTCACGGAAAAGACCACGGTGCTTCGAGACGACGGCAAGACCGTCGTGTTCGAGGTGTCGAAAGACGCAAACAAGATCGACATCAAGCGCGCGATCGAAAAGCTCCTGGGCGCGAAGGTGGCGGACGTCCGCACCTCCATCACCCGCGGCAAGTTGAAGCGCCAGGGCCGCTACGTCGGCCGCCGTTCAGACTGGAAGAAGGCCTACGTCACGCTGCGCGCGGGCGAGAAGCTGCCTGACTTCCTTGAGGGGGCGTAAGCATCATGCCTATCCGTAAGTACAAGCCGGTAACGCCCGGCCGGCGCCAGATGACGGTGCTGACGTTCGACGAGATCACCACCGACAAGCCGCACGCGCCGCTCACCGAGAAGCTGCAGCCGTCCGGCGGCCGCAGCAGCACCGGCGAGCAGACGATCTGGTGGCGCGGCGGCGGACACAAGCGCCTCTATCGAGTCATCGATTTCAAGCGCGACAAGGCCGGCATTCCGGGCAAGGTGTCGACGATCGAGTACGACCCGAACCGTTCGGCGCGCATCGCGCTGATTACCTATGCCGACGGCGAGAAGCGCTACATCCTGCAGCCCAACGGCCTCAAGGTGGGCGACTCGATCATCTCGGGCGACAACGTCGACATCCTGACCGGCAACGCGCTGCCGCTGAAGAACATCCCGCTGGGCACGATGGTGCACAACGTGGAGCTGAAGCCTGGCAAGGGCGGGCAGATGGCGCGCAGCGCCGGCGCCGCGGTGCAGGTGGTGGCCAAGGAAGGCGACTACGTGTCGGTGAAGATGCCGTCTGGCGAGATCCGCAAGATCTATCTCGATTGCCTCGCCACCATCGGCCAGGTCGGCAACCTCGATCACGAGAACGTGTCGATCGGCAAGGCCGGCCGCAGCCGCTGGATGGGCAAGCGTCCGCACGTGCGCGGTGTGGCCATGAACCCGGTCGATCACCCGCTGGGCGGCGGTGAGGGCAAGACCTCTGGCGGCCGTCACCCGGTGACGCCGTGGGGCGTGCCGACCAAGGGCTACAAGACTCGCCGGCCGCAGCCGAGCGACAAGTTCATTGTTCAACGACGCTCGAAGTAACCGAGAGCCGATAGCTGAAAGCTGAAAGCGATATGAGCCGCTCACTGAAAAAAGGTCCGTTCGTGGACACGCATCTCCTCGAGAAGGTCGAGGCGATGAACCAGAAGAACGAGAAGAAGGTCGTCAAGACCTGGTCGCGCCGCTCGACGGTGATTCCGGAAATGGTCGGACACACGCTCGCGGTGCACAACGGCAAGAAGTTCGTGCCGGTGTATCTCACCGAGAACATGGTGGGGCACAAGCTCGGCGAGTTCTCGCCGACGCGCCAGTTCAAGGGCCACTCGGCGAAGTCCGACAAGGCGGCGTCGGCGGCGCCGGCGGGCGCTCCGGCCGGTGGAGGAAAGGGCTAAGCCATGGTTCGCGCAGAGGCGACAGCCAAATACGTGCGCACGTCGGCCCAGAAGGCCGGTCTCGTGCTCGATCTCATTCGCGGCAAGAACGTGAACCTCGCGCTGTCGGCGCTGCAGTTCAGCCGCAAGTCGGTGGCGCGCGACGTGGCCAAGGTGCTGCGGTCGGCGGTAGCCAACGCGCAGCAGCAGGACGCGTTCGGCGGCGACGTGGCGCGGCTCTTCGTCTCGAAGTGCCACGCCAACAACGGTCCATCGCAGAAGCGCGTGCGCCCTGCGCCCATGGGCCGCGCGTTCCGCATCGTCAAGCGCACGACGCACCTCACCGTTGAGGTGACGGAGCGTCCGCAGGTGATCAAGGCAGTCGGCAGCGAGACCACCACGAAGGCGGCATCGGGCCAGGCGAAGTCCAAACGCGGCAAGACAGCCGCGGCCAAGGAGTAATTGTGGGTCAGAAAGTTCACCCGTACGGGTTCCGCATCGGCTTCAACAAGACCTGGAAGTCGCGCTGGTTTGCCAACAAGGACTACGCGAACTTGTTGCACGAAGACCTGGCGCTGAAGAAGGACTTGAAGAAGCGCTTCCAGCACGCGGGTGTGGCGCAGATCGAGATCGAGCGCGCGGCGCGGAACCTGAAGATCAACATCCACACCTCGCGACCGGGCATCATCATCGGCCGCAAGGGGCAGGAAGTCGACAAGCTGAAGCAGGAGATCCAGAAGCGGACCAACCGCGAGGTCTTCATCAACATCCAGGAAATCCAGAAGCCGGAACTGGATGCGCAGCTGGTCGGCGAGTCGGTGGCGATGCAGCTCGAAAAGCGCGTCGCGTTCCGCCGCGCCATGCGCAAGGCGGTGGAGTCGGCGCTGCGGTTCGGCGCCCGCGGCATCAAGGTGCGCGTGTCGGGCCGGTTGAACGGCGCCGAAATCGCGCGCTCGGAGTGGTACCTGCACGGCCAGCTGCCGCTGCAGACGCTGCGCGCCGACATCGATTACGGCTTCGCGGAAGCGAACACGACCTACGGACAGATCGGCGTCAAGGTGTGGCTCTATAAGGGCGAGCGGCTGACGCCGCGCGTGGGTCGCGACGAGGAATTTGGCGGCAGCGGCGGCGGCCGCGATCATCGTGATCGCGATCGCGACCGTGGTCCGCGTCGACCGGGTGGCGGCGATCGCCGTCCTGAAGCTCGAGGCTAAACACCATGTTGATGCCAAAGAAGGTCAAGTACCGCAAGCAGCAGCGCGGCCGCATGCGCGGCAAGGCGTGGCGCGGTTCGGATGTGTCGTTCGGCGATTACGGCCTGAAGGCGATGGAGCCGTGCTGGCTCACCGATCGCCAGATTGAAGCGGCGCGCGTGGCGATGACGCGTTTCGTCAAGCGCGGCGGCAAGGTGTGGGTGCGGGTGTTCCCCGACAAGCCGATCACCAAGAAGCCGCAGGAGACCCGCATGGGCAAGGGCAAGGGCGCGCCGGAGGGCTGGGTGTGCGTGATCAAGCCGGGCCGCATCCTGTTCGAGATGAACGGCGTGCCGGCCGCGGAGGCGCGTCGCGCCTTCGAACTCGCCGGCGCCAAGCTGCCGATCAAGACGCGGTTCGCGACGCGGTTTGCAGAGGAGACGGTGTCATGAAGGCCGTTGAACTGAGAGACATGGACGTCGAATCGCTGCGCGCCAAGTCGCAGGAGATTGACGATCAGCTGTTCCGGATGCGGATCCAGAAGTCGATGGGGCAGCTCGAGGCCCCCGGCAAGATGCGCAACATCAAGCGTGAGCGCGCGCGCATCCTGACGATCCTGAAATAGAAGGCGAAGTAGCGATGGCTGGCAAAGCAGAAGTCCAGGGGCAGGTCGTCAGCGACAAGATGCAGAAGAGCATCGTCGTGTCGACCGAGCGGCGCGTGCAGCACGGCGTCTACGGCAAGACGCAGAAACGCACGTCGACGTTCGTGGCGCACGACGAAAACAACGAGGCCAAAATCGGCGACACCGTGGTGATCGCCGAGTCGCGGCCGTTGAGCAAGCGCAAGCGATGGGCCCTGGTGCGCATCGTCGAACGCGCGGCGCAGGTGTAGCCGCCGATGGCGCAGAAACAGATTAGAGGGCTGTCATGATCCAGATGCGATCGATCCTCGATGTCGCCGACAACTCGGGGGCGCGGAAGATTTCCGTGATCAACCCGATTGGCGGCTCGGCGGGACGCTATGCCTACCTCGGCGACATCATCACGGCCAACGTCAAGGAAGCCGCGCCGGAAGGCAACGTCAAGAAGGGCCAGGTCGTCAAGGCCGTCGTCGTGCGCGTCGCCAAGGAGCAGCGCCGCAAGGAC
>DASVFC010000649.1:0-3697 GCA_036380235.1 Vicinamibacterales bacterium | reverse complement strand
AACCGGCCGCCGCCGGCGGGCGTTTCGTTGGTGGCCTGCCAGTAGATCCGAAAGCGGCCCGTCTCGCTGGGCACGTCGCCCACGGTCGTGGTGCCACGGCCCTGCCACGACCCCACGGTTCGCGTGACCGCGACGATGGGTTGCGGATCGGAAGGCTTCGAGCCGCACCCTTGAGACACGAAAGACACGAAGGACACGAAGGTCACGAAGAACAGTTTTCTAAAATGCATTTCCAAAAAAGATCTTCGTGTGCTTCGTGCTCTTCGTTTCCTTCGCGTTATTGGGCGACGGTGCTCGTCGGAACGTTTTCGTTCCACTCCGGAGGATTCTGTCCGAGGAGATGCCGGACGAAGAAGTCGAAACGCTTTCTTTCACCGTACTCCGCGTATTCACCGCCCCGTCCGGCGTTGTGTTCGGCGCCGGGGATCAACAGGAAGTCGAAGTTCTTGTTCGCCTTCATCAGCGCGTTGACCACCTGCAGCGTCGATGACGGATCGACGTTGGTGTCGAGCTCGCCGACGATCAGCAATATCTTTCCCTGCAGCTTCGCGGCGTGGTCGACGTTCGACGAAGCGGCGTATTGCGGGCCGAGCGGCCAGCCCATCCACTGCTCGTTCCACCAGATTTTGTCCATGCGGTTGTCGTGACAGCCGGCATACGAGACCGCTGCCTTGTAGAAGTCGGGATGGAACAGCAGGGCGCCCATCGCATTCTGGCCGCCGGCGGAGCCGCCGTAAATGCCGACGCGCGTGATGTCGTACCACGGGTTCTTCGCCGCGAACGCCTGGTGCCACAGGATGCGGTCGGGAAAACCGGCATCCTTCAGGTTCTGCCACGCGGTGTCGTGAAATGCCTTCGAGCGATTGGACGTGCCCATGCCGTCCATCTGCACCACGATGAAGCCGAGCTCGGCCTGTGCCTGCATGCCGCTCGACGCCGCAAATGATTTGGGCGTGTGCGTGCCGTGCGGGCCGGCGTAGATGTATTCGATCACCGGATACTTCTTCGCCGGATCGAAAGTGCGCGGTTTCCACACCAGGCCCCAGATGTCGGTCGTGTTGTCGCGGCCTTTCGACACGAATGCCTCCGGCGCCTTCCATCCAAGTTTCAACAGCGCCGTGATGTCGCCTCGTTCGATTTCATGGCGGCGGCTGAACCCGTCGTCTGCCGAGCCGAGCTCCAGCACGCTGGCGAGATCCGGCCTGGAGTAATGGTCGACGAAATACTTCATGTCGACCGAGAACTCGACGACGTGATTCGCGTCGGTGGTGGTGAGCCGGGTCAAGCCGGTGCCGTCGAGATTGACGCGGAAGTAATGCTGGAAGTACGGGTCCTTGCCCGCATCCATCCCGCCGGCGCTGAACCAGAGCTGACGTTTCTCGTCATCGACCTTGAGCACGTGGCGCACCGGCCAGGCGCCCCTGGTGATCTGCGTCTTCACCTTGCCGCTGGCGCCGTCAATCAAATACAGATGGTTCCAGCCGTCGCGCTCCGACATCCACACAATCTCGGCGCCGTCGCCGATGTCGTAGCGATACTTCTTGCCGGCCTGCAGCGTGTCGGCGGACCGGTTGTAATAGAAAAACGTCTTCGGCTCTTCTGAAATTACCGCGCGCGCCGCGCCGGTCTGCGCCTCGACCTCGATGACACGAAACACCTGGTGGCCGCGCTGGTTGTACTCGAACGTGAACGCGCGGCTGTCCTTGCGCCACACCAGGTCCGACAGGTCGTAGGGATTCGGAAACAGCTGCGCATCAATGACGATCGCCTTCTGGCTCCGCACGTCGAACAGCACCGGTTGCTCGAGGTCGAGCACGTCGCCGGGCTTGGCGTATTGCAGCGCCCAGTGCTGCGGCTGCAGTTGATCTTCCGGAGACGACGCCACGTAATGCACAAGCCGGCGATAGCCGGGCCGGACGCGATAGGCCACGAGCTTCTGCGAATCCGGCGACCACGCCAGCGACGCGGCATCGTAGTAGTTGCCTTCGGAGCCGTCGGTGCTGAGGATGGTGCGCCGGTCACCGCCAAACGGCCGAATGGCGACGTTGTAATTGTCGATGAACGCCATCCATTTGCCGTCGGGCGACATGCGCGGCCGCGGCGTGATGCCGGATTGATCGCCGCGCACGGGGCCGGTAATGCCGCGGCGGATCTCGCCGGCGCGCGGCAACTCGGGGGTGCGGCAGGAATAATCGGCCAGCACGCACGTCCAACGGGCACCGTCGATCGTCATTTCGATCGCGCTCAGTTGATCGTTGAACGTAAAGCTTTGGAACGGCAGCCGCGTTGAGGTGAAAGCCCGACCGGTGGCGCGCGATAGTGCATCGGCAAGGCGATGATGGTCGAACGAGGGCGTCCGCTCTCGCGTCGCGGCGTCGACCGTGACGAACTCGAAGCCGTTGGCGAGCGAGCGGCGGTAATAAAATTTGTGCGTGCTGCCGACCCATGTCGCCGGCTCGGGGACGAAGACGGCGGCGGCCTCGTATTGATCGCGCAACGCCTGCGCGCGCTGGTAGTCTGCGGTTGTGACCTGCGCGGCCGCAGACACCGAGCACAGCAACGCAACGGAGAACACGGTGAGAGTTTTCATGGGCAGACTCGTTACAGCGGGCATTGTAGTCGTACTCTTGGCCGGTTTCCCGCTCGCGAACGCTATGGAGGACAAGCCCGCCTCCGCCAATGCGGCGGCGGGCAGTCAGGAGGCCTCGCTGGAGGCAGCGGCGAAAGCGGCGGCGGCGTTGCCGCGACTCAAGAGCCTCCTCGTGAGCCACAAAGGGTCCTTGATCCTGGAGCGGTACTACAACGGCACCCGGGCGGCGCAGCTGGCCAATATCAAGTCGGCATCGAAGAGCGTAATCGCGGCGCTGCTCGGGATCGCCATTTCGAAGGGCCACATCAAAGGCATCGATCAGCCGATCGCCGACTATTTCCCGGAGCTCGTTAAAGATCCGGAAGCGAAGAAGCGGGAGATCACGATTGAAGACCTGGTGACGATGCGGTCGGGGCTGGAGTCGACGAGCGGCCGTCAGTACGGCGCCTGGGTGCGAAGCAAGAACTGGGTGCGCTACGCGCTGGCGCAGCCGCTCGAGGACGAGCCCGGGACGCGCGTCGAATACAGCACCGGCACGTCGCACCTGCTGTCGGCGATTCTCACCAAGGCGACGAAGAAGAGCACGTGGCAGTTTGCGCAAGACGAGTTGGCAAAGCCGCTCGGCTTCACGCTGGCGAGGTGGCCGCAGGATCCGCAAGGCATCTACTTCGGCGGCAACGACATGTTGATGACGCCGCGCCAGATGATTGCGTTTGGCGAGCTCTATGAGAACGGCGGCCGCGTGGGCGAGACGCAGATTATTCCCAGGGACTGGGTCGAAAAGGCCGATGACGGCGTCGGCCGTTCGCGCTGGGGCAGCGATCGCGAATACGGCTATGGCTTCTGGATTCGCGACTTCGCCCGCTACAGGTCGTATTACGCATGGGGCTACGGCGGCCAGTTCATCTTCATCATTCCGGATTTGGATCTCGTCGTCGTCACGACCTCGCGAGCCGACGTTTCGACGGAGCGGCGCGACCATCTGGGCGCGATCTACGACCTGGTGGAGTCGCATATCGTGCACGCCCTCCACTAGCAGCACCGTTGAAACACGAAGGACACGAACGGCACGAAGGAAACTCTTCTAAACGCCAATGCTGCTAAGCG
>DASVFC010000648.1:0-8565 GCA_036380235.1 Vicinamibacterales bacterium | reverse complement strand
ATCACTTTCTTGCCCTGATCGTCGAGCAGGTGCACGTACTCGAGGCCGCCCTTCATACCCATCGGCGCCGAGAAATGAATGTAAAGGCGCAGCTGATTTTCCGGAATGACGTCACCGCTTGGAAAAATTTCGGCGACCGTAGTTGTAGGTGTGGTGTGCACGGCGGGAAGACCCACCGTCGCCACGATCGGCGCGCCACCTTCGGGAGTGAAGCTCGCGTGATACTGCCGGCCCGGATCGAGCGGGAACATCGGCGTGAAGACGAGCCGGTCGCCGTCGATCGCGTATTCGCCGAGCATCGGTGGCTGATCCGGCGCGACCGACACCCGAAACACCTGTTGCCATTGCTCGCGCGTGTCGAATTTCGACCAGGCTTTGAACCACTGATCGTCGCTTAAGCCGAGCACTTGGATCGTCGCGGGCGTCTGCGCCGTCACAAGCTCGATACGCAGTGGTCCGGGGTCCGAGCACGCCGCAAAGAAAAAGAGCGCGGCGAGTACCACCGCGCTCTTGAATTTCAGCATTGAGCGGTTACGGGAGGGCTACGACGTCCAGGTTCAGGATCCCGGCATCCGTGCGTGCGAGCACGATCGTGTTGCTGGCATCGAGGAGATCCAGCTGTTCCACGCCTTTCATCGAGCTAATGGTTTCGTAGCCGACGCCGGCCTTGTCTTCCACCGGCTTGGTGATGCTTTCCGCGGTGGCGAAGCCATCGGTCGAGATCTTCATCACGCCGCGGCTGTTGTTCGACATCAGCAGGAATTCCTTGCCGTCCTTCTTGTAAACGATCATGTCGAGCGGGCGATTGCGGTTGCCGAGCTCGGCAATCGTCGTTCCAAGGACCTTGGCGCCGGGACGGAGACCGTTCACCGGGAACTTCACCAGCGGCGTGCACAGGTAGCCGGCGATCAGATTGGTCTCGCCTTTCACCTTGTAAGGCACGAACGTGTAGACCGGCGAGCGCGTTTCGAACTGGCCGTGGTTGCCGTGATAAATTTCGACGCTGGCGCCATTGTCGATGGTGTTGAACGGATAGCTCACCGAGCGCAGCTTCGACGAGAACTCTTCGTTCGACAGACCGGCCACATACAGCTTGCCATCGACGAACGCCATGTCGGTGATCGACTGCGTGCGCGAATTGCGGCGATCCTCCGGGTTCGCGGCGGGCGCGTTCGGCAGATCGACCTTGCTGAACTTCACGTCGCCGAATGAGACGACGTCGATCTTGCCCGCGCCATCGATGCGCAGCAGCGCCGCCTGCGCGTTGGTGCCCTGCCCGCGCATTACCGAGGCGAACGCGTTGCGCGTCTTCGGGTGCACGGCGAGGTCGGTCACCGTGACCTCGCGCACGTCGGTGCCAAGGAGCGCCGCCACCTTCTGATCGAAGGCAGGGATCGCCTTGGCGCCCGGCGCGCCGCCGGTGGCCGCCTTGCCGAGATCGAGCGCGAAGATCGCTGCCGCCTGCGTATCGCCGGCGAACAAGACGCCGTCGGGGCTGAACGCCAGCGGGCCGATGGCCTTGAACGCGGGATTGGTGCCGTTGGTGGCATTGGTCAGTTTCGCGGCCGGCACACCGGACCACGACACCACCACGGTGAGGATCAACGCCGATTTCAGGATCAGGGACTTCATGCCAGGCCGGCTCCTTCTTCGCTACTTCGTAACTCTTAACTCTCTAACTCTTAACTCTTAACTCTTAACTACGGCGATGAGGCAGTAGTATCCTCCAATACGGAGGTCAACATGAGTCGTTTACTCGCCGCCCTCCTCTTCGTCCCAACGCTCGCAATGGCTCAACAAGCGCCGAAAATGACTTCCGACGACGTCATGGCCCTGCTGGAAAAGGGCGAGGTCTTCTTCCTCGACGTCCGGGAGCCCAAGGAGCTTGAAGACCTCGGGACGCTCGAGGGCTACGTCAACATCCCGCTCGGTGAAATTGAAAAGCGGCTGAAGGAAATTCCCAAGGACAAGGCCATCATTACCGCTTGAAACGGCGGTGGCCGGGCTGCCCGTGCGGCGGCTCTACTGGAATCCAAGGGCTACAAGGTGATGGCCTTCTGCGGCTTGAACGATTACAAGGGAACGTCGGGCAAGAAGAAAGTGTTTCCGAAGAAGCCTGGGTTGGCGTGAGCGATCGCCCCGGCGCCTGGCGCTCGCACTTTGCCGACAGCTGTACAGATGTCCTGGGCAAACGTTGAAGACGACTCCAGGAGGCAATCCAGACATGTTTCGCATCAATCTTGCGGCAATCGCGCTCGTTTTGTCGGCGTCGGTGACGGCCCAGGGCCCGCAGCCTGCAGCATCGGCCTTTGAGCGTTTGAAGGCGATGGAAGGCGACTGGATCGATGTAAGCGGCGCGTTCGGACAGAAGGGGGCAGTGGTCGCGACCTACAAGGTCACCGGTGCGGGCAACACGATCATCGAAACCTTCCCGATCAACACGCCGCACGAAATGACCACCGTGTATCACCGCGACGGCTCGCACGTCGTCCTCACGCACTATTGCTCCGGCGGGACGCAGCCGCGCATGCGCGCCAGGGAGATCATTGGCAACGTCATGGCGTTCGAATTCGACGGCGGCGCCAACATCGATCCGGCCAGGACGTCGCACATGCACAACATGCAGTGGGAGTTCATCTCGAAAGATGAGGTCAAGGCTGAGTGGCATAACTGGGCCAACGGCAAGGAGGATCCGGCGCATTTGGGCAAGATGCATCTGCGGCGTCAGAAGTAAGTAAGATCGGAGGATATGGTTGCGCTCCTATTGCTGACCTTGCTCCAAACGGCTCAGCCCCCAGCTAAACCTGCCACGCCACCCGCGAATCCGGCGCCTGCGACACAGGCGCCGAAGCCGCGCGCCTCGAGTTCGACGACTACCGCCCTTCTGTTCATCACCGACGGCAAAGGCTCGCCGGTCGAAGGCGTCAACGTAAGCGTTACGGGGCCGGTCGATCGCGAGGTGACCAGTCCCGCGAGTGGACCGACGCGGATTACCGGCCTCCGCGCCGGCACCTATCGGCTGCGCTTTACGCGCGACGGCTTCATCACCTTCGAGCGCGAGCTGGTGTGGCGCGCCGGAACCGCCGCGCCGGAAATTTCCATCACGCTCAACCCTGCGCCGGCGCCACCACCGCCGCCGGATAAACCCGAGCCAGAAGTTGCGAAGCCGGAACCGGTGGCACCTCGGCTGCCGCCGCCGGCGGCGCCGAAGACGATGCCGCTCATCGATTACATCGAGAAGAACCTGATTTCCAACCGCGAGCCGCAGAAGCAGAGCGTGCTCGGTTGCTCGGGCGTGGCGCAGGCACTGCTCTGGCAAATTCGCGATCCGTGGACGGGGCGGCAGCACGACGCGTCCGACGGCATGGTCTACGTGATTGCGGGTGAGGGCGCGCTGCGGCTCGGCGATCGCGACGTCAAGGTCACCAACGGCAGCTTTGCCGTGGTGCCGCGTGGCACGTCGTACAGCTTCACGCGCAGCGGCCGCAATCCCCTGATCGTCCTCGCCGTCCTCGCCGGAGCTCCCTGCGACGCGGATTGAAGTAATCTGATCTGCGAATGTCAGACGCGAACGCCCTGCCGACGGTGGCAGCGGCCCAGGACTTCATTCGTGAGATAGTCGCCGCCGATGTGGCCGCTGGCAAGAATGGCGGCCGCGTCGTGACGCGATTTCCTCCGGAACCGAACGGCTACCTGCACATCGGCCATGCCAAGGCAATCTGCCTGGATTTCGGCGTCGCCCAGGAATTCGGCGGCCACTGCAACCTGCGCTTCGATGACACCAATCCGGTCAAGGAAGACGTCGAGTACGTCGACTCGATCAAGCAGGACGTCGAGTGGCTGGGGTTTCACTGGCACGATCGCGAGTACTACGCGTCGGACTATTACGAGCAGCTGTATCAGTACGCCGAAGCGATGATCCACAAGGGCGTGGCCTACGTGGACTCGCTGTCGGCCGATGCAATCCGCGAGCACCGCGGCACGCTCACCGAGCCGGGCACCGATTCGCCGTATCGCAGGCGCAGCGTCGAGGAGAATCTCGATCTGTTCCGCCGCATGCGTGCCGGCGAATTCCCAGACGGCACGCACGTGCTGCGCGCCAGGATCGACATGCGCTCGCCCAACATCACGATGCGCGATCCGGTGCTCTATCGCATCCGCCATGCCGAACACCATCGCACCGGCCGCGCCTGGTGCATCTATCCGATGTATGACTTCGCGCACCCGCTGTCGGACGCGATTGAGGGCGTGACGCATTCGTTGTGCACGCTTGAGTATGTCGATCACCGGCCGCTCTACGATTGGGTCGTCGAGCATGCCGACACGCCGGCCCGGCCGAGGCAGTACGAATTTGCGCGGCTCAACCTGAATTACACGGTGATGAGCAAGCGCAAGCTGTTGCAACTGGTCGAACAAAAGCACGTCAGCGGTTGGGACGATCCGCGCATGCCGACGGTGTCGGGCCTGCGCCGCCGCGGCTACACGCCCGAATCGATCCGCGAGTTCTGCGCGCGCGTCGGCGTCGCCAAAAAGGAAAACGTCATCGACGTCGGGCTGCTCGAGCACTGCGTGCGTGAAGATCTCAACGCCCGCGCCCCGCGGGCGATGGCCGTGTTGCGTCCGCTCAAGCTGGTGTTGACGAACTACCCGGAAGACGGCCAGGAAGAGATGGAGATCGCCAACCATCCCGACCATCCGCCGCTCGGGTCGCGCCGCGTCCCGTTCTCGCGCGAGATCTACATCGAGCGCGACGACTTCATGGAGGATCCGCCGAAGAAATTTTTTCGCCTCGCACCCGGGCGCGAAGTGCGCTTGCGCAACGCCTACCTGATTACCTGCACCGAGGTGATCAAGAACGACGGCGGCGAGGTCATCGAGCTGCGCGGCACTTACGATCCGGCCACGCGCGGCGGCGACGCGCCTGACGGCCGCAAGGTGAAGGCGACGTTGCACTGGGTCTCGGCCAAGCACGCGGTCGCCGCAGAAGTGCGGCTTTACGATCGGCTCTTCACGGCGTCTGATCCAGAGGGCGCGGCGGCCAAGGCCGGCGTTGATTTCACCGCCATGCTGAATCCCGGATCGCTCGAAGTGCTGGGTGACTGCAAGCTGGAGCCGTCGCTCGCGAATGTCGCCGCCGGTGCTCGCTACCAGTTCGAGCGCCAGGGCTATTTTGCCGCCGACGTTGACTCGCGGCCTGGCGCCATCGTCTTCAACCGCACCGTTTCTCTCAAAGACAGCTGGGCGAAGACGAACGCCGAACGGGCTTGACGTGTCGACGCCAGTAGATGCGTGGGCGTTGACGCTGCTCGACGCGACCACCGACATCATCCAGATCTTCGACCAGGACGGCCGTTACGCCTACATCAACAGCGCCGGACGGCAGCTGTTTGCGCGGCACGGCATCGATGCCAGGGCATTGATCGGCAAGAAGGTGTTCGAGGACGTCTTCAGCGCGTCGGCCGGGTCGCCTACCGCGCTGGCGGTGCGCAAGGCGCTGACCGACCGCCACACCTCCGAACTCGAATACCACTATCCGGCGTGGAACATGTGGTTCTGGGCGCACTACTACCCCATCGCCGACGGCGCCGTCGCCGTCGTCACCCAGGACATCACGGCGCGGAAACTCGCGGAACTGAAGCTGGCGGAAAGCCAGGCCCAGCTCAAGGTCATCACCGATTCGGTGCCGGCGCTGATCTCGTATGTCGATCGGGATCTGGTTTACCGCTTCGTCAATAGCGCCTATACCGAATGGTTCGGGCTCGGCGCTGCCGAGATCCTCGGCCGGACGATGCACGAGGTGCTGGGCGAGCAGGCCTGGGCGGTCGTCGGCCCGCGCATGCGTGCGGCGCTTGCTGGCGACGCGGTTGATTTCGAGGCTGAGGCGCCTTACGCACACGGCGGCTCGCGATGGATTCACGCATCGTATACGCCGCATCGCCATCCCACCGAAGGCGTCATCGGCGTCGTCGTCATGGTGGCCGACATCAGCGCCCGCAGACATGCCGAAGAGGCCTTGCGCGATGCCGATCGCCGCAAGGACGAGTTCCTCGCGATTCTCGCCCACGAGCTGCGCAATCCGCTGGCGCCGATTCGCACCGGTCTCGAGGTGCTGAAGCTTGGCAGCGACAAGCCGGAGGTGGTCGGCCGCGTGCGGCCGATGCTCGATCGCCAGGTGTCGCACATGGTGCGCCTGATCGATGATCTGCTCGACGTCTCGCGCATCACGTCGGGGAAAATCGAGCTGCAGCGGCACTACGTGCCGCTGACCGAGCTCGTCGGCAATGCCGTTGATGCCAACGCCGCCGCACTCGACGCCGGCGGCATCGAGCTCACGGTCGCGATACCCGAAGAGCCGTGCCTGCTCGACGTCGATCCGACCCGTTTCGTCCAGGTGTTGTCGAACGTCCTGCACAACGCGACGAAGTACACGCCGCGCGGCGGCCGCATCGCGATCGACGGCGTCTGCCGCCAGGAAGGTGCGAGTCGATCGCTGGCACTGCGCATTTCCGACAGCGGCGCCGGCATTCCCACCGATCTGCTGCCGCGCGTGTTCGACTTGTTCGTGCAGGGCACGGACAGTGAAGCCGCGAAAGGCGGGCTGGGTATCGGCCTCGCGCTCGCGCGACAACTCGTCGAGCTCCATGGCGGCCGCATCGAGGCCTTCAGCGAAGGACGGGGCTCCGGTAGCGCCTTCACGATCCGCATGCCGGTGGCGACGCCGGTCGCGGCAGCGGAACCCGAGTTGCGCGCGTTCGCGCCACCAGTGACCAGGGGCGGCATCGTCGTCATTGCCGATGACAATATCGATGCGGCGGAGATGCTGGCGACGTTCGTCGAGATGAAAGGATGGACGCCGTACGTCGCTCACGACGGTGCCGAGGCCATCAAGCTGGCGGCGGGGGTGCAGCCGAGCATGATCCTGCTCGACATCGGCATGCCGGTCGTGAATGGCTACGACGCGTGCCGGCAGATGCGCGCCGATCCGAACGTAGCGGGCGCATTCATCGTCGCGTTGACCGGCTGGGGACAAGATCAGGACAAGGAACGCGCGCGGCAAAGCGGGTTCGACGCGCACCTGACCAAGCCGGCCGACCTCGACGCGGTGGACAAAATGCTCGCCAGGGCGGCGTCGCGCCGCCGCTAGCTAGTCGCCGCTGCCGACGAACTTGTCCTCGTCCTGCGCGAACAGGACGTTGAACGTGGTCAACGAACCGTAGCAGCCGGTGATGTATCCCTGCAGCTTCATCTTCTGATCGTCGGGCAGCTCCGACGCGTTCACCTGCTGCTCGAGCGTGCGCAGGCGGTTGCGCAACATGACGATCTTGTTGAAGAAGGTGTCGATCGGCACCGTCTTCTCCTGCACGCCGGGCTTGCCCGGCCGCAACACCAGCTGCCCGCCGCGCCACTTCTCGGCAGGCGCGACCGGCGTGAGGCCGCTCTCTTCCCGGATGATGCGGCGGATCGTCGCTTCGAAATCAGAGTCAGGCTGCATTTGGATAACCTTGTGGTCCACCTTCGCGCCAGCTGCCACGCTGGCGCCCGTAGCTGGCGCTACGGTGGGTCGCGCCTGGCCGCTGCGTGGCCCGCCGCGAAAATTGTGCTCGCTGCCGCAGTAGTCGCACTTCACACGCAGCGGCTGCGCCTCGGGATCGACCACGATCACGGTGTGGATCCGATCCTCGTGGCATTGCCGGCAGTGATCTTCAACCGACTGGCCGGCCCGGTATTGACGGGTCATCACTTCCGATCGAGTGTAATACGTGATGACCTATTCGCTTCGTCCGGCCACGATCGCCGACATCCCTCACCTCGTGTCGCAACGCGAAAGGATGTTCCGCGACATGGGTATCGCCGCCGACTTCGACGGTATGCGCCCCGCCTTTGATCTGTGGCTGCGTCATGCCATCCCGTCGAAAACCTATCTTGGCTGGCTGGCGGTTGCCGCCGACGGCGAGGTGGTCGCCGGAAGCGGGTTGATCGTGATTCCATGGCCGCCAGGCCCGATGTCGATCGATCCGCGCTGCGGTTTCGTCTTCAACGTGTATACAGACCCGTCGCACCGCAAGCAGGGGTTGGCCCGCCGGATGATGGACGCGATCCATGAATGGTGCCGGGCCGAAGGCATCGAGCGCGTCGTCCTCAATGCCAGCTCGTTCGGCCGCGCGTTGTATGAGTCGATGGGCTATGTCGCGGCCGACGAGCCGATGATGCGGTTACGTCTCTAACGCGGCGTCAACCAGCGTCGGCGACAACACGCGAACCAGGTCGGTCGGCGCGATCGAAATCAGGAAGCCGCGGCGGCCGCCGTTGATATAGATGCGGTCGAGATCAGCTATCGAGCGCTCGAGATATACCGGCATCGGCTTGCGGGTGCCGAACGGCGACGTGCCGCCGACCAGGTAGCCGCTATGTTTCTGCGCCACCTCGGGCGCGCATGGGTTCACGCTCTTGCAGCCGATCTGGCGCGCCAGGTTCTTCGTCGACACGTCCTTGTCGCCGTGCATCAACACGATCAACGGCTGCTTGCGGTCGTCTTCCATCACCAGCGTCTTGATGACGATGTGC
>DASVFC010000647.1:0-2534 GCA_036380235.1 Vicinamibacterales bacterium | reverse complement strand
CGGCATCTTCGGCGCGCTGACCGCGTCCTGCGTCATCTTCTATTTTTTCATCAACGTGCGCGATCACCAGGATGTGTATGTCGGCTGGCGCGTCGGCCATTTCCTGTTCATGGCGGCAACGATGGTGATCGCGATCCTGTTCGAGCGCGTCCATTCATTGGCGCCCTCGCAACGGCGGTTCGGCTGGGCGGCAATCGCCATGATTGGGTTGATGGGACTACCGACGACGGTGATCGATGTCTACAACACGCAGGACATCACCAACTTCAACGAGGCGCCGGCCGGGCCATGGACGCTGCGGCTGACACCCGATGACCTGCAGGTGATCGACTGGCTCAAGCGCAACACCGACCCTTCGGCAATTGTGCAGGTCGATCCGGTGCCGCGCGATCCGGCATCGTGGGCGTATCTGCCGGCCTTCGGTGAGCGGCGGATGGCCGCTGGACTGCCGATCTCGATGATCCCCCTGGCGAAATACCAGGAGGCGTCGCACGCGATTCGCGCCATCTTCGACGAGCCGCCGCTGCTCGCCTACGAACGCGCCGTTCGTGCCGGCATCAACTACATCATCGTCGGCCCGCCCGAGCGTCGAGTGCATGACGGCGTCGAGGCCCGGTTCGACTCTGTGCCCGACATCCTGCCACGGGTTTTTCGTAACGGTACGATCTCGATCTATGAAGTGCGGCACCGGTAACACGAAGGACACGAAGGGCACGAAGGACACGAAGAAAACTTTGCGAATAGCCAGTGCTGCTAAGCGGCACCTGCATCTAGAAAAATCGTCCCGTCCCTTCGTGCCCTTCGTGAGAGGTGTTACTTCCTGGTAAACGCCATCAGGTGCCAGCCAAGCGGACGCACCAGCGAGCGCGGCAAGGCGTTGAACGTGCCGACGAAGACGGTGTTGAATGCGACGCCCTTCCAGCCTTTGTGCAGCCGTGACTTCACGGGAAAACGTTCGGGGACGATCTCGACCTGCGCAAAAGGTTTCAGCAGCTCGCGGAATTCAGCGATTGAGAACTTCTTCAGGACCGGCGCGTCCTCGTGTTCCAGCGCCACCTTCATCACCTTTGAGAGCGCGTTCAGCCACGAGACGCGGTTGTAGACCATGAAAATGCCCGTGCCGCCCGGCTTCAAGACGCGGTGACACTCTCGGACCAGCCGTGCGGGATCGGCGGTGTATTGAATGACGCCGTGGCCGTACACGACATCGAAGGTTGCGTCAGGGTACGGGAGCTCCTCGCCGTTGGCGACGCGGAGCTCTTCTGCACTGACATTGTTCAGGGCAAAGTTTTTGCGCGCAAGATCGATCGCCGTCTGCGACAGGTCGATCCCGGTGACCCGCGCGCCGCCGCGGGCAAACCGTACCAGATCGGTGCCGATGCCGCAGCCCACTTCGAGCAGCTTCCGGTCTCGATACGCAGAAAAGTCGACCACGCGGGGCAGGTAGTGCAGTTTGTCGAAGCGGTAGTCATCGAGATCATCGAAGAACCGTTTGGTGCCGACCTCGGCGTCGGTCATCTCGAGGTCGTGAATCCGCTCGTTCCAATATCGCTGTATCTCTTGGATCACAAGTCTGTACTTATACAATGAGCGGTTGATGCAGCGCGACCTCCGCCAGCTGGCGGACACCCGATTCGACGTGCTCGTGGTCGGCGCCGGCTTCTATGGCGTCACCACGGCCTGGGACGCCGCACAACGTGGTCTCTCGGTCGCAATCATCGACAAGGACGATTTCGGCGCCGCCACCTCGTTCAACAACCTCAAGACCCTGCACGGCGGGCTGCGCTCCCTGCAGCACCTCAACTTTCAGCAGGCACGGCTCTTCATCCGCGAGCGGCGCGCGCTGGCGCGCATCGTGCCGCATCTTGTTCGGCCGCTGCCGTTCATCATCCCGACGACGCACCATCCTGTGCGGAACAAGCTGGTCACGTTCATCGGCCTGGCGCTGAACGACGTGGTGGCGAGGGACCGCAACCGTGGCCTTCCCGACCCTGCCACACACCTGCCACCGAGCCGTATCGTTTCCCGTGACGAAGCACTGCGCCTGAATCCGCTGATTTCATCGAAAGGCGTGACCGGCGGCGCCGTCTGGTACGACTACCAGATGCAGAGCACAGATCGCGTGACGCTGTCGTTTCTGTTGTCGGCGATCGACGCGGGTGGGATCGCCGCCAATTACGTGCAGGCGCAGCGTTTCCTGCAGGAACACGACCGCGTGACGGGTGTCATGGCGGAAGATCGCATGACCGGCGCCTCGTTCCCGATTCGCGCCAATGTGGTCGTCAATGCCGCCGGCCCTTGGGCCGCCACGCTGCTTTCGAGCCTGCCTGCGGCCGCGCAAGGCGCCCCCCCGCCGCGCCTGTCTCGCGCCATGAACGTGGTGTTCAACAAGATCGTGAACGACTACGCTTGCTGCGGCTATGCGCAGGGGCGCGCGCTGCTGATCGTGCCCTGGCGCGATGTGGCCATGCTCGGCACCAGCCACGACGCCCACGAGGGCAATGCCGACCAGTTAAAGGTGACGCGGTGGGACC
>DASVFC010000646.1:0-3908 GCA_036380235.1 Vicinamibacterales bacterium | reverse complement strand
CAGTCCGCCGCGTACGGCAGCAGTGCGAGCTGCCGGGCGCGAACGATGGCCACGCGCAGCGCGCGTTGATGCTTGGCGCACGTGCCGGAAATCCGCCGCGGCAACACCTTGCCGCGCTCGGGAACGAAGCTGGTCAGCAGCTTGACGTCCTTGTAGTTGATGTCGTCGATCTTGTCCGCGCAGAACTTGCACACCTTGCGGCGGCGGAAGAATCCGCCGCCACGGCGCTGGGCACCGGCCTTGTCGCCGGCCTTGCCGTCCTTGCCGCGGCCATTCGCTCCGCTCTTCTTCGGTCCACCAAACGCCATGATCAGGCCTCCATATCGGCGCCATCGAACATCATGTCGCCAGAATCGTCGTCATCTCCACCCTGCGGACCTTCACCCGGCTGCCGATCGGGCGGCAGGCCGCGCGCGATGCGGCGGCGCCGCGACTCCTCGGTGCGCTTGGTGCGGGCACGCTCCGCCTTGATCGTGTCTTCGTCGACGCGCACCACCAGGTGGCGCAACAGGCCTTCGGTCACCTTCAGGCGGCGGTCGATTTCCTTCATCAGCTCGCCAGAACCGACAATCACCTCGAGGACATAGAACCCCTCTTTGTGATGGCCGATCTCGTAGGCCAGCTTGCGGCGGCCCCACGGCATGCCGTGCTCGGTTTTTTCGATGGTGCCGCCCATGCGTTCGACGATCTCGGCGACCTGCTTGTGCATGTCGGCGACCTCGCTCTCGGCGGCGTCCGGTTTCAGGACGTAAATCAGTTCGTACGTGCGATTGCTCATACTGCTCCTTGCGGATACCGACGATTGCAGATGTCAGATGTGAGATTGCAGATTTATTTGGGGATATCCAAAAATAAATCTGACTTCTTACATCTGCCTTCTTACATCGTCAGCAGCCACCCCTCGGTGGCAAGGAAACCGGCGGACCTATTCCGCCGAGTCTTGCTTTGGTGCTGCGTTGAACATATTCATCGCGGGGGCGATTCCCCGCTCGATGAATACCTCGGTTGCATCAGCGGCCCGCAGCACCGCGGCCGTGATGATCTCCTGCTCGTCCGCCGTAAAACGGCCGAGCACGAAATTCGAAAGATTGCTGCCCGCGTTCCCGCGCCCGACGCCGACGCGCAGGCGCGCAAACTTCTCCGTCCCCAGGCTGCCGATCACCGATTTCAGCCCGTTATGACCGCCGGCGCCGCCTTCACCGCGGGCGCGCAGCCGGCCCAGCGGCAGCTCGACGTCGTCAACGATCACCAGAATCTCCGGCGATTCAACCTTGTAGAACGCCGAGAACTGCTGCACCGCGCTCCCGCTCAGATTCATGAACGAGAGCGGCTTGCTCAAGATCGCGGGGACATCGGCGACCCTGATCCGCGCTTCGAGGCCGCCAAACTTTTCATTCCACGAGTTGACGCCATGCCGGCGCGCCAACTCGTCAACGACCTTGAAGCCAACGTTATGCCGGGTGTCCCGATACTCCGGCCCCGGATTGCCAAGTCCGACAATCAGTTTCAATCGGCAAATCCAAATCTGAGATCCGAAACCAAATCTCAAATCTGAAATCTCACTTCTTCTTGTCGTCGGCCTTCGCGCCTTCTTCCTTGTCCGTCTTGCCCTTCTTGATGACCTCGGGCTCGGACGCGCCGCCGGCCGCCGGAACCGCCGCTGCCGCCGCACCTTCAGCCGCCGCCGGTGTCTCTTCGGCGACCTTGATCACCACGACGTGCACGATCATCATGTCGGGATCGCTGACCGGGGTCCACGCCGCGTCGCTGGCGAGATCGCGGACGTGCACCGAGTCGCCGATGCCGAGGTTGGTGACGTCGACCTCGATGGCGTCCGGGATGTTCGCCGGCAGCACTTCGAGCTCGATCTCGCGATGCACGAAGTCGAGGATGCCGCCGTCCTGCTTGACGCCGCGCGCTTCGCCGCGCAGCACCACCGGCACGGTGACCTGAATCTTTCGATCCATGTTGACGCGATAGAAGTCGGCGTGCAGCGGCTTGTGCGTAATCGGATCGAGCTGCACGTTCTTCACCAGCACGCGCGAATCGCCGGCGCCCTGCACCTTGAGGGTGATCAGGGTGTTGAGGCCGGAGGCCGAGTGCAGGATGCGCATGAACGGCTTGGGGTCGACCGCGACCGGCTCTGGCGCCGGCGGATCACCGGCCTTCTGCGCGCCGTAGAGCACCGCCGGAATGTGGCCGGCCGCGCGGAGGCGACGGGCCTCGTTCTTACCCCTGGTGTTGCGCTTGACTGCGTCGAGAACTGCGTCCATTGCTACCTTCCATCGGGCTTCGGCGAACCTACACCCTTTACCGAGTTAACGAGGTCTTGGGTCTTGGGACTTGGGTCTTGCAAGACCCGGGACCCAGGGCCCAGGACCATTACACGAACAATGAGGACACCGAAGTCTCCTCGTGGATGCTGCGGATGGCTTGGCCTAGCAGGCGGGCTACCGACAACACGACAATCTTCTGGCACTTGGCACGCTCCGCCGTCAGCGGAATCGTGTTGGTGATGATCACCTTGTCGATCGGCGCCTTCTCGAGCCGCTCGATCGCCGGGCCCGACAAGACGCCGTGGATCGCGCACGCGATCACGCGCTCGGCGCCGGAACCCTTGAGCGCCTGCGCTGCTTTCTGGATCGTGCCGGCGGTGTCGATGATGTCGTCGGCGATCACGCAGGTGCGGCCGGCAACTTCACCGATCACGTTCATCACTTCCGCAGTGCCATCGTCACTGCGCCGCTTGTCGATGACGGCGAGCTCGGCGTCGAGGCGCTTCGCATACGCGCGCGCGCGTTCGGCGCCGCCGGCATCGGGCGCGACGATGGTCAGCTGCTCGTACGACTGGCGCGACAGGTAATCGATGATCACCGGCGCCGCGAACAAGTGGTCCACCGGCAGATCGAAGAAGCCCTGGATCTGCGCCTTGTGCAGATCCATCGTCAGGACGCGATTGACCCCGGAGGCGACGAGCAAGTTCGCCACCAGCTTCGCCGAGATCGGCACGCGCGGCTTGTCCTTGCGATCCTGGCGCGCGTAACCGTAGTACGGAATCACCGCGGTGATCCGCGCCGCGGACGATCGACGAAAGGCGTCGACCATGATCATCAGTTCCATCAAGTGCGAATCGACCGGCGCGCACGTTGGCTGGACGATGAAGACGTCGGTGCCGCGGATGTTCTCGTCGATCTGAAACGACACTTCGGTGTCGGGGAACCGGCGCAACCGCGCCTTGCCGGGTTCCACGCCAAGGAACTCGGCAATCTCAGCGGCAAGCTGCTCGTGCGCTTTGCCCGAGAAGACTTTCAGTTCTCCGAAACCGGTTGGTCGCATACTTACCATCGCCCCGCCGCCGCCGGGGCAAAACTACGCAGCCTTCGCAACGTGGAGCCCGCACGGTCGCGCGGCCACCCTTGCAAGTTGGTTGGGGCGGAAGGATTCGAACCTTCGAATACCGGCTCCAAAGGCCGGCGCCTTACCGCTTGGCCACGCCCCAACACCCCGGGGCAACTTCCTATCGTAGCCGAGGTTACAGGTTAGCGGCAACCCTTCGCGCGTATTCGCGGCGCGTCAGCGTCCGGGTGTGCAGCGACAACCACCCGGGCCGTGCAAGGTCGTTGGCGGTGCGTCGCGCGGCGTCGGCGCGCTCAAACAGGCCGAAAACAGCCGATCCAGAGCCCGACATGGCGGCGAACGCGGCGCCGGCGTCGACCAGCGACTGGCGAATGCGCCCGATCGCGGGATGGTGTTTCACCACCGGCCCTTCGAGATCGTTGCGAAGCGTGGCCGACCACGCCGGCCAGCCGGGCGGCGTGCGGCGCGGCTGCGGGTCCTTGAGCGGCCGGCGCTGCTCTTCGTCGAACCAGCTGTAGGCGTCGGCGGTCGCAACGCCGAATCCCGGCCGC
>DASVFC010000645.1:0-2652 GCA_036380235.1 Vicinamibacterales bacterium | reverse complement strand
GGCGATCTTGGTGAGCGACGGTGAAATATCAAACTCAGCGAGACGGCCGTCGAGCCGCGGCTCGTTCTCCTGTCCGGGAAAGTCGAACACCAGTTCTTCGCGACGCGTTTCGATGTTGACCGACCAGAGCGCGCCCGACCGCCCGCGCTTGGTGAGGTAAGCGATGCGCTTCCCGTCGGGAAACCAATGTGGCTTGTGATCGGCAGTTTCATCCGACGTCAGCTGCGTCGGATTGCTGCCGTCGATGTTCATCACCCAGATGTTCGGCAACTCGCCCTGCCGAATGGACATGTAGGCCACCTTCGATCCATCGGGCGAAATCATCGCCAGTGAATTGCGGCGGCTGGTGTCTTTGGTGAGCGGTGCAGGATCCCCGGCGCCGCCGTCGGCGGTGAGCGGCAGCGACCAGATCTGGCTTTCGAGCGCCATTCCCGAGAACGCAAGACGTCTTCCATCGGGAGACAGCGACAGTCCGCGCGCACCCAGTACGCCGGCAATTGGAATCATCGCGCGCGGTTGGCGCAGCTTTCCCGTCTTGCTGTCGAATGGCAGCCGCACGATCAGCGCTTCCGCACCGGTCGCATACACGGCCGATGCGTCTCTGGCAAACACTGGATCGTAGAAGCTGGCGTTCAGATCGAGCGGCCACGTCTCTCCGGTCTCGACCGCGGCGATCCACACGCCGTTGTCGGTGCCGCTGTCGAACACCGTGAAGGCGATGAAGCGGCCGTCAGGACTCCATGCCGGCGAGGCGTGACCTCCGGGTGGAGACGTCGCTGTGGTGAGGGCTCGGGCGTTACTGCCATCCGCGTTGGCAATCCAGATGGTCGAACCAACTTGCGCGGAAAACCCATTGGGCGCAATGTCGCCAAGTTCGTCGGTCTGGAACGCGATGCGCGCGCCATCGTGCGACCATGCCGGCCGCGCGCCGAACGGGGATATCTGCCTCGCGGTGCCGCCGCGGGCCGGCATGACCCAGATGCCACCGCGGCGATTGGCGTGATAAGCGATGAAGCGCCCATCCGGTGACCAAGCCGGCTGCATGTTCTGCTGCCGATCGCTGGTAAGCGGAACGTCAGCGGAACCGCCAGACAGCGCGCGCACGTAGATCTCGAAGTCGCCGCTACGATCCGACACGAACGCGAGCGCATCACCTTGAGGCGAGATCGCCGGATGCATGTCGAGGCCGCCATGCGTGGTCACCTGCACCGGCCAGCGCGGTTTGATCTCCATATTTTCGATGGCCGCCGAGGTACCTTCTTGTCTCGCCGCCCAGGCAAGGAACGCCAACACCACCAGTCCCAGTGCGAACGCCGCGACCATCCCGGACAACCGCGGCGATTCAGGACGACGGGGGTGCTGGATCAGCTGCGGTTCCTGGTTTCCGACCGGCGCCGCGTAGGCGGTTGGCACCTCCTCGACGTCCTTGATCCATCGATAGCCGCGCGTGGGTACCGTCTCGAGGTAGCGGGCCTCTCGGGCCTCGTCTCCCAATACGCGCCGCAGTTGGGCTACGACGCGGGTCAGGGCGTGATCGGTGACGGCCGTGTCGGGCCAGAGCGCCTCGAATATTTCCTGCTTGCTGAAGAGGTGGCGCGGGCGCTGGACCATCAGCGCAAGGAGGTTGAATGCCTTGGGTTCAAGGGCTAAAGGCGCCCCGGCCCTTTCAAGACGATAGCTGTCGAGATCCAGGACGAAGTCGTCCCACCGATAACGCGGCGCCACTGCCAGCAGAATACGCGGGGGAACACCGAAAGGTGTCGCGGAATCGCGTCATCAGAAAAACATCATGTCCAGAATCAGGGTTCGGGCGGGACCGTCAAACGTCACACGCCCAAAGAGATGCAGCGGCAACAACCCGTCGCCGGCCGCCGGATGCGTTTCGTCCCCGCGGATGGTGACTGCACGTACGTTTCGCAGGATCCGATCGCCGATGCGGAGTTCCGGCAGCCGGACAACGGCGGCCGCATGTGATCCCGTGGCCGTGGAAAGCTCGACCGTTTCGCCGGTCGCGATCGACGGAAATCGTGGGCCGGAGCGTCCCTCGAACAACACGAGCCCCCCGGCGCCGCTGTCCGGCACGAAGCGCAAGGTGGTCCCAGGTTGGCGTAAAGCAACGAGATAGCGTCCGTGCTCGAACGAGAGTTGAAGCATCGTCCCGCCCTGGCGCGGTGCGGCGTCGTGCCACTCGATCACCCTCCGCTTGAAATCGAGCGTGTAGCGCAGGCCGGCAAGCACGTCCTGGCCGATCAGCCCTTTGATTTCACCCTTGGGATCGAACGACCGTTCCGGCGCGACCGATGGCAGGATCACATCCACGCTGATCGGACCGATGGCCAGTGTCTGAACGGCCACGATCGGGCGCACGGCTGAACCGACAGGTGAGATGACATTGGTTTGCGCCACCACGCGCGCGCCGATGAGGTCGGCGATATCTGTCGTGATTGCCGAATGCGTCGCACCAGTATCGAGCAGCATCTTGAACGGACCCGCTCCGTTGAGCGTGACGCTGACCACTATTCCGCCTTGATCGCCCAGCGAGAAGGGCGTCGCTGCCGCCGCCCACAACCGCGGCGTCGCGAGCACAATCGCAAGGAAGGCAAGTCCAAGGTATTCGCGCATGGCGCAACTGTCATTCGCGCGCGTCATGCG
>DASVFC010000644.1:0-16918 GCA_036380235.1 Vicinamibacterales bacterium | reverse complement strand
GGCCCGGCGTCCGGCGTAATGGGAGCGGTATCTTCAGTCCTGTACGGGCCGATCACGTGCTCGTGGTGCCGAGTGTGCACATCGGCACAGACAGCAGTGTCAGCGGAAGCCATGATGTTGATATGGCGCTAAAAAGCAGATGGTGGACGAAGCGTATTCGCAGCGACGCAGCGTTTCGCAAAGACACGCATGTGACGCACGAGGATTCGCCGGTGCAGCCGGGGATCAACGCGCAAACACCCAACAGCATGCCGCGCGCAGAGGACGACGAAGAGTCGCGTGCGCGCAGTGCGGAGTTCCACGATCGTCCCGGCAGCGGTAAGTACACAGCCGATCGGTGGTTCTACTTCTAGCTCAACGTCACCGGGACGTGTGCAGTCGAGGACAGCGCGAGCTGCCAGGTCTCGCTACCATGACATCATGAAACTGCCAGAAATCACGATCGCCGTAGTCCTCGCCCTGGCGATCATTTGCACCGTCGTCGCCGTGTCACTCCTTGATTTTCCCGCCAACTGGCTCCTGGCCATTGGGGGTGGCGTGCTGCCGCTCATCGTAATCCTGCGGATGTGGCATCCACCTCTGCGACCGGCGTTCGCGCGGATGGTGCGCAGGTAATCACCACGAAATCCCGACAACGAATCGGACGAGTCATTCAGCCAGGATGCGCGCCTTGCGCAGGGGCATTCTTGCCCTCTACAGCCGGACGGCCGTTGCCGCACCTCAGGAGTCATTAGCCATGCATGTCAGACCGCTACACGATCGAATCCTCGTCCAGCGCCTCGAAGAAGGCGAACAGAACGTCGGCGGAATCATCATTCCGGATTCCGCGAAGGAAAAGCCACAGCGCGGCATCGTCATCGCGGCGGGAGATGGCAGGCGCGCCGGCGGCGGCGCGCGCATCGCGCTCGAATTGAAACAGGGCGACGCCATTCTCTTCGGCAAGTTCTCGGGTCAGGAGGTCAAGCTCGACGGCGTCGACTATCTGATCATGAAGGAAGACGACGTGTTGGCCGCGATCGGCGCAGGCCCGACCGACGGCGCACAGAGCACCAGCCACAGCCGCGAGAAGGAATAGACAATGGCAAAAGACATTACCTACGGCGACGCGTCTCGCGAGGCGATACTACGCGGCATCAATGGGCTGGCCAACGCGGTCAAGGTCACGCTCGGCCCGAAGGGACGAAACGTCATTCTCGGTAAGGCGTACGGATCGCCGACGATTACCAAAGACGGAGTGACGGTCGCCAAGGAAATCGACCTGCAGGATCCGCTCGAGAACATGGGCGCGCAGATGGTCAGAGAAGTGGCCAGCAAGACATCGGATGTCGCCGGAGACGGCACCACGACCGCGACGGTGCTGGCGCAGGCCCTCTATCGTGAGGGCGCGAAGAACGTCACGGCCGGCGCAAACCCAATGGCGATCAAGCGCGGCATCGACAAGGCGGTCGAGGCCATTGTCGCGTCGCTCAAGGCGGAGTCCAAACCCGTCAGCGGCGCGATGATCGCCCAGGTCGGCACCATCTCGGCCAACCATGACGACACCATCGGCCGCATCATCGCCGAGGCGATGGATAAAGTCGGCAAAGATGGCGTCATTACCGTCGAAGAAGCAAAGACGCTAGACACGACGCTTGACGTCGTCGAGGGCATGCAGTTCGACCGCGGGTATCTGTCGCCGTACTTCGTCACCGACCCCGGGCGCATGGAAGTCGTGCTCGATAATCCCGTGATTCTCATTCACGAAAAGAAAATCACTTCGATGAAGGAGCTGCTGCCAGTATTGGAACTGGTGGCACAGGCCGGGCGGCCGTTGTTGATCGTCGCCGAAGATCTCGAGGGCGATGCACTCGCCACGCTGGTCGTCAATAAGCTGCGCGGAACAATTAAAGTGGCTGCCGTGAAGGCGCCGGGCTTCGGCGACCGCCGTAAGGCGATGCTCGAGGACCTTGCCATCCTGACCGGCGGTAAGGCCGTGACCGAAGATTTGGGCATCAGGCTGGAATCGATATCGATGGCTGACCTCGGGCAGGCGAAAAAGGTCACCATCAACAAGGACAACACCACGGTGATTGAGGGCGCTGGTACGCAAACCGCGATCGAGGCCAGGGTCAAACAGCTGCGCAAGCAAGCGGACGATGCGAGCTCGGACTACGACCGCGAGAAGCTGCAGGAGCGGCTGGCCAAGCTGGTCGGCGGCGTCGCCATCATCAAAGTCGGCGCGGCCACCGAAACCGAGATGAAAGAGAAGAAAGCGCGCGTCGAAGACGCGATGCACGCGACCAAGGCGGCCGTCGATGAAGGCATCGTCCCGGGCGGCGGTGTCGCGTTGTTGCGGGCTGCCACGGTCCTCCCGACATTACAACTCGACGGCGACGAACGTCTCGGTGTCGCCATTGTCGCCAGAGCTATCGAGGAACCGCTGCGATGGATCGCGATCAATGCCGGCCACGAAGGCGCGGTGGTGGTGCAGCGCGTCAAGGGAATGAAGAACGAAGAAGGCTTCAACGCCCAGACCGAGCAGTATGAAAACCTGGTGACGGCGGGCGTCATCGATCCGACCAAGGTGGTCCGGTCGGCGCTCCAGAACGCCGCTTCGATTGCGTCTCTGCTGCTGACGATGGAAGCCGTGATCTCGGAGATTCCGGGTACGGGCGAGGGCGCCGCGACGGCGGGGGCGGGGATGAGCGGCGGCATGTACTGACATGGGAACAATGGCGGCTCCAGCAAACGACGCGATCGGATCGGCAGAGTGACCTCGCGCCAACCGTGCGGCAGCCGCAATATCCCCCTCAGGTGTCTCATATTGGACAGTTCCATCGAACCGTGGGCTGTTAAGTTTCAACCTACGAGATCCTGAAATTGCTCCATGAATTTGTCGAGATAAACCGCGCCGAGATCATTGGCCGGTGTCGGGCCAAGGTCGCCGCGCGATCGATGCCGCCCCCCACCCCGGCGGAAATCGACCACGGCGTGCCCGTGTTCCTCGACCAACTGCAAAATGCCCTGCGTTTTGGCGTGTCGATGACGTCAGAAAT
Source organism: Vicinamibacterales bacterium (assembly GCA_036380235.1). Lineage (GTDB taxonomy): Bacteria > Acidobacteriota > Vicinamibacteria > Vicinamibacterales > UBA2999 > 12-FULL-67-14b. The sequence goes on along the minus strand of DASVFC010000644.1, from coordinate 13,883 downwards.
CAACGTCTCCGCGTTGAAGCATGGCCACGACCTCTTACTGCAGGGCTTCACCGTGTCGCAGGTCGTGCACGACTATGGCGATATCTGTCAGGCCATAACGGAACTGGCAGTAGAGATGGACGCTCCGATTAGCACGGACGATTTCCGAACCTTGAATCGCTGTCTGGACGACGCCATCGCCGGCGCCGTGACCGAGTACGGCCGCCAGCGGAATCTGTCTGGTATCGAAGGTGAGTCAGCGCGCAACAGCGAGCGGCTCGGATTTTTTGTCCACGAGATGCGAAACTTGATCGCCACGGCGAGCTATGCCTTCGAGGTGCTGAAGACCGGCAACGTCGGTGTCGGCGGCAGCACCGGGAAAGTCCTCGAACGCAGCCTGGTGGCACAACGCACGCTAATTGCGCGGTCACTTTCCGAAATCCGCATGACGCAGGGTGTTGAGAACCGGGAGCCGATTCGCGTCGCCGAGTTCATCGCGGAAGTGGCCGCGAACGCCGGGTTGGAGGCCAACGCGCGAAAGGTGCAACTGACGGTGGCCTGCGCCGACGATGGCGCAAGAGTTGAGGCCGACCGACAGATATTGTCCGCGGTCGTCATCAACCTCCTTCAGAACGCGTTCAAATTTACCAAGCCGAACACGACGGTCACGCTCAGAGTTGGCGCCAGCGCCGAGCGCGTGCTGATCGAAATTCAAGACGAATGCGGCGGGCTGCCTGGCGCCAACATGACAGACCTATTCCGTCCGTTCGAGCAGCGCGCCGCCGATCGCAGTGGCGTCGGCCTTGGCCTCGCCTTCAGTCGATGGGCGGTGGAAGCGAACAAGGGCCGAATCTACGCCCGCAATTTGCCCGAGCGTGGGTGCGTGTTCACGGTCGACCTTCCACGGCTTTCCCTTCCGATTGTCACCACGGCGTAGCAGTACCCCGGACGAGCGCCTCAGCCTCTGAATCACCGCGCCAGGCGTGACGTGCCGAACATCTCGTGGACGGCGCGCAACAATTGCCCTCTCGGCACCTTCCGCCAGTCCAGTCCCGTGAGCTTCTTGATTTCGTCGAGCGCCTGCTCGCGCTGCGCGGTCGTCGAGCTGGTTGTGGCGGCGTCGCTGGTCGACGTCATCGTTGTGGGTGACGGCAACGGGTCGCTCGTATCGCCTGAAATGCCCAGAACTGAAAACACCGTCTCGATCAGGCCGCCGCCGAACCGTCCGAGCACGCGCCCGTCGCCATCCTTGTCGATAAAGGGATCGGTCAGCGTGAGAAACGCCAGCGTGCCGCCGTCAAGGAGCGGAATGCCTGCGCCATACTTCTGGTTCAACGCGTCAATGAAGAACAGCGCCGCTACCCCGTGACCAATGTTGGACGGATGGACGCCATCAAGACTGAAGAGCCCGCCGAGAAATCGGGTGCTCAGATTGATCCCGAACAGATTCAGTCCGTTTGTCGACAAGTACTGAAAGACACCGTGAAGGTCGGCGACGGCCATGCCGTGCGCAGTAGCGGTGGCGTAAATCACTTCGTTCAATTGACGGATGTGGTTGCTGATGATCTGCTGCTCGTTGCTGTCGAGCACATAGTTGGGATCGGAAAAGATGGTCGTCGGCAACACGCCGAGCCTGACCATGAACATCGCGGGCAGCCCAACGCGGGCGTCGGCCGGCAAGCCGTAATCGCTGCCGAGGAAGCGCACCAGCTCGTCGCGATTGAGCAGGAATCCGATTCCCGTAATGTCAGGGATGGTACCGAACACCGCCTTGGTGCCGGTGGCGGCGATGCGTTGCACCAGCTGCGTAAAGTTCGCGGTGAAGATCGGCAGCGGTGTGAGCTGCGTCGCATTGAGTTGATCGAACGCGAGGGCCGCGCTGAGCGCATCATTGCTGCCGATCCAGCAGGCGATATATTCCGGCTGCAATCGTTCGGCGATCTCGATCTGGCTGCCCAGCTGCGGGAACAGCACCAGCTCGGTTTCGCTGTCGATTTGTGACGGGTCGGCAGCGGTGGCCGCGTCGAAGAGAATCGAGGTACTGTTTGCGCCGCTGACGGAGAGATTCAACGTCTGCACGGTCAGGTCGAAGCGTGACCGGCCAGATGTTTCACCGACGCTGGCGAACAGGTTGGTGCGGATCAGCGGCAGAGGAAATGACGCGCCGAATTGCCGCGCCATCAAATGCAGGAAGCTGTAATTCTGCGTCACCGCGTTGGCGTCGCCCGACTGCACGCCTTCGCCGATGCTGTCGCCCATGCCGACAAATCGAACCGGCGCTTGCGCGCGCAGGTTCACGTCGCATACGGCGAGGACGGTAACGACCGCGACGGTTACGACCCAGGACTTGAAGTTCACGTGACCCTCTTGGTTTGCGATGCGCGAAGAAGGTATCACAGCGTGTCGGCGTTTGCGCCCGAACTTTCTCGGCAAGAACCGCGGCGTTGACAGAACTAGTTCTTGAGTTTCGCGATCAGCGCGGTCGCCAAACCGGTGGCATTCGGTTTCACCGACTCGGCGGTGCTACCGGTCGGCACGCTGATCTGCAGCGTGAAGTGGTGGGTGCCCGTCCACACAATCAGCTCGCCCCATCTACCACCGTTGTCCCTGAAGAATGCGGCGTCGCCGAGGCCGGCGACGGGCTGCCAGTCTTTCGCCGGCTTCTTGCGCAACTCCTCGTGGCTCACAAACGGATCGACCTGCAAGAAAATGCCGCCGTCGTTGCAGGATGATCCGTGTGTCCCTATCGCTTCCTCTTCCGGCTTCATGAAGTCGCGCACTTTTGGATTGAGCGTGTCGTATTTCGAGACGAGATCGCGTGTCATCAACGAACAGGCGCGAATGGCGGGTTTTCCGGATGCCGGCTTGGCGGCGGACTGCGACGCCGCCGCACTTGCGGCGAGGCAGGAGACGATGAGTAGACCCAGGACGATCGCGCGCATGACTGCTCCCTCTCCAAGTAACGCACGGCTCGCGGCTCGGAACCCTCACCGGTCACGTCGCCTGCCGCACTGAGCGTTGTGCATCGGCGAGCCGTCCCTGTGCCCAGAAATCCAGCCGCATGATGGTTTCGGCGAAATCGAGCACGGTGCGGATGTCAGCTTGCAGCGCGGTGAGCGCGCGCCCGCCGCTCGGTTGCCAATAAGCCGGCGGCTCGAACAAGTCGCGCATGCCAGGGCGTTTCGGCATCGCCACCACGAGTCGATTACCATCGGCAATCGCCCCCGGCAACGCGAAATGCGATTTCGCGGCGAGGGCGACGAAACGTTCCATGAACGCTGGTGTGAGGAGCGCGCGCGCTTCGACCTGATCGGTGCTGTGAACGTCGTAGCGCTGCTCGAACTCGTGGTGTTCGAGTTGCACCGACGCCATCTCGCCGCCGCGCCACTCGGCCTTGAACCGTTCCCACATTCCCTGGTCGGTCGCGATCAGCGTGGTGCCGCTCAATCGCCGCGGCAGTTCGATCCCCACGAGCAGACCGTCAAACACGACCCGGGTCTTCTTGTTGACCCGCCTCTTCAATTTGACTTCGATGATCTCGATCGGGAGTCCAGCGTGAGTACCGATGATCTGGTCGTCGGCGTCGATCCGATCGTACTCAGGCAGCATGCGATCCGCGCCGATGTCGGCAACACGTTCGGCTGATGTCTCACGATACGTCAGCTGGCCAAGGTCACCGGCCAGTTGCGGCAGAACCGTATCTTTGTATCGGCGGCGATAGCGCCGCTCGAGCGCGTGTGCGGCCCAACGCTCGCCGGCGATCGCGCCGATCAGCAGCAGCAGCACCAGGCCGCCTAATCCTGGCGGATCGTCGGCTCGCTGGCGCAGGAGCCACACGCCGATGCCACCAAGCAGTCCGATCGGAATGCGCGTGATCGATCGTTGCTTGATTTGCTTCGAAATGTCGCCACGAAGCGCGTCGAGTTCCCTGAGCGTCGCAGCGAGTTGGAGTTCAAGCGCGGAAGTTGGCGCCGGGGTTCCGCCGGTCTCGGCTCTTGCGGCGCGCCGATAGCCGACGAACAACGAGCCGAAGCCGGCGAGATACAGCAGACCGAGGAACAGGCCGGCGAACAATCCGCGCGCGACACCCTCCCAGCCAGGCGTTTGCGCGATGCTCGCGACCAGCACCAGCAGCGCGAGGCCGGCACCGCCGCCAAACCACAACACGAGCAGGATCCGCTCGTTGACGCCGCGGAAAAACCCGCCGACCAACATCGAGAACCGCTCAATGCCGGAGCCGACGAGGCCTTGAATCAGCGGCGGGGCGACCCCATCATTGTGCGGCGCTCGCGGATCGAAGCCCGGCATGCTGCACGTCCTTAGGCGTTAGAGGTATTGCCCTGCGTCGACCGGCTTCCTCGCGGCGTCCGCCGTCTGGAAGAACGGCGGCATCTCGCGCACGCCGGCAAGGCCTTTCAACAGCGGTCCCGGGAACGTGGCCACGGCGTTGGTAAGCGAACCGACGCTCGCGTTATAAAAGCGCCGCGCCGCCGCAATGTTGGTTTCGATTTCCGAATACGTCCGCTGCGCCTCGATCATCGGACCGTCCGAGCGCAGTTGCGGATAGTTTTCGGCGAGCATCATCAAACGGCCCATCTGTTCGCCGAGCCGGGTTTCGGTCGCAAACTTCTCCCCAACCTTATTGAGGTCGCGCTCGCCGACCTGCTGGTGGGCGCGGGCGCGCAGTTCGGTGATCTCGGCAAGCAGCCCTCGCTCGTGCTCCATGAACCGTTTGGCAATGGTCAGCACGTTTGGAATCAAGTCGTGCCGCTGCTGCAGCTGAACGTCGATGCCGGCAAGCGCCTCGAACACGCGCGTCCGGCGGCGGACGATGCTCGCGTACCACAGGTAAGACCCCACTGCAACGATGCCGGCGACGGCCCACCATACGAGGCTCATCAGTTCACGCTCCCTGAGAGGCGGTCAGCAAACACCCGGGCCGGCGCGACCTGGCGCGGGTGACATCAGGTAACGCACCGACCGCGGGGAAATTCCGTCACAACACCTGCGCACGATGGGCGCGATGTGAAAACGGTGCGTATTGGTACGCCATGACATGTCGACACGTTGCAGCAGCGCTCACATTCGCCTTCGGTTTTGCGCTCGCGTCACCTACAAACGCACCGGCCTCCGCGCAGTCCGCGGAAACGCAGGCGTCCGCGCCGGCCTGCATCGCGATCGTGTTGCCCAGCGCAAAAGGTGCAGCGGGCGATGCGACCGCGTTCGCAACCTCCCTGCGCGAACTCTTTATGAGCTACCTGACGGGACCGTCGCTTCGCGCCATCGCGCTTGAAGCGCGTCTTGCCTCCCAGGCGGTTGAAGAAGCGCGGCAGAAAGACTGTGGCTACGTGTTGGTGACGTCGATCGAGAGCAAGCGGGACGATGGCAGCGCATGGGGCCGGGCCTTGGGACGCGCCGCCGGCACCGCGGTTTGGTACGGCGTTCCTTACGGCGGCACGGCCGCGACCGCTGCTGCGCGCGGCGCCGCGGTCGCCGGTGCCCACGCCATCACGACCATGGCTGAAACCACGAAAGCCAAAGATGAAGTCACGCTCGAATATCGCATCGGCACGCTCGAGGCGGCGTTGCGTGCGCCGGCCAGGAGAGAGAAAGCAAGAGCGAAAAGCGACGGAGAAGACCTGCTGACGCCTCTGGTCGAGAAGGTGTCGGAGGCGATCGCCGCAACGATCCTCAAGCGGTAACCGATCGGTCATTACAGGATGGATTGCGTATGAAGAGACTTGCCTGGATCTGTCTCCTGCCGGTGGTTCTCACGGCATGCGGCGGAAGTGATGCCGCCAGGACCAATGAGCCCACCACTCCCCCTGGCGGCGCACCTGCCTCCGCTGATGTCGCGGCAACGTCGCCCGATTGGAAGCCATCGATCAAGACCGCCGTGGAACCGGACGATCCGTGTGCCTGGATCCCGGTCGCAGATGTTGAAGCCGCGATTGGCAAGCTGGCCGAGCCGCCACGAAAAGCGGACGGCTGCCGCTACACGTTCGTCTTGCCCGAAGCCGTTGCCGCAAAGCGCCAACAAGATAAGGCGGCACAGGAGCAACTGCGGGAAAAGCTCGAGAAGGCGTTTGGCAAGCCGACCGAGCCGATGCCGACCAGTCCGTTTTTCGAAGGCCGCAATGATCCACGGTCATACGCGGTGTCGGTGAAAGTCGATGTCGAGGGCGGCGTCGAGAGCGAACAGCCGCTGAACACGCTGGCGAAGCAGTTTGGTTTCGGCGGCAACGAAGCCGCCGGCGACAGTTCCGAACCGAAAGGGGCCGCGGAGTGGGACGACGTGCGGCGCATTCCGTACGGATTCATGGGGCGCGTCGGTCACGTGCGCATCAGCGTGTCGGCGCAGGCACCGGATGTTCCCCTGGCCTTGATGCAACAACTCGCCGCCCTCGTGCGCGACCGGGTTCCTGATCTGCCATTCGCGGTGACGAATCCGTATCAAGTCATCCAGCTTGGAACGCAGGGCGATCCGTGCAGCTTGTTGACGCGAGCGGAAGCGGAGGAAGTGCTCGGACCATTGTCTACAGAGCCGTACCGGTCATCGTCGTACTATCCGCCGTTGGCCCACGGCCAGGGACACGCGTGTGCCTACTTCACGCCTGGACATCACGTGTTCGTAATTTCGCCTGAGTGGAACGACGGTCAGCAGACGTTCAAGATGGAAAAGGGCATCGGTGGCCTCGTCGGCATGGTCCTGCCCAAGGAGGAGATGGTCGTCATCAAGGGACCGTGGGACGCGACACAGAGCTCGATGTCCGGTGCCTTGCAGTTTCTCAAGGGCGATCGACTGCTGGAAGTCCACTATCGAACGTCGCGGGCGACCCGCAACGACGCGGTGAAGCTGGCCGCCCTCGCGATGAAGCGCCTGGCGCCCTAGTGGCGGACCAGCTCGACGCGGCGATTGCGGGCGCGTCCCTCGGAGGTGTCGTTGGTATCTTTGGGGGCGGCGGCGCCGAAACCACTCGAGGTGAGCCGATCGGGCGCGACTCCAAATCGCGTGATCAGCGCTGTCCGCACCGCCTCACTGCGTTTGCGTGACAGTTGCAGGTTGTAGTCGCCGTTGCCGCCGACGTTGTCGGTGTGGCCGGCAATGCTCAGGCGCCACTCCGGATGCCGCTTCATCACGCTGCCGATCTCCTGCAGCACCGGTTCAGATTCCGGCCGGATGCGGTCGCTGTTGAAATCGAAGTAAATGCCATACACGTCCACCGTGTTGTTCTCAACCAGTGCCTCTTCCAGTGCGCCGCGGCCTTCGAGGCTGGGAAAGGTGATCTTTTCGAACTGCAGACGAAACTCGGTGCTGTGACTGCGTGAATGCACGTCCACCAGGAGCGGGAATCGCTCATCGTCGAGAACCACCGCTGAGGCTTCGTTCTCGAGGTCGCGGCCGCGGTTCCAGGCCTTTAACGAACCAGCGAGATCGATGACGGGTAGCTGCAGCGGCTTGTCGTTCACGATCACCGTCGCGGTGCGCCGCCCGGTCACGCGCAGCTCACCCGTTTCTTCGATGTCGAGACGGCCCGACGTTGCAAACTGCACGTAGTGGAACGGTAAGCGGTTCTCGCGTTTCAGCCGCGCGAATTGTTCTGATGACAGACTGAACGCGGTGGCGCCAGTGATGATCTCGGGTGCCTCCTTCCCGGAGGCGTCGATCACCGTGACGGTGCCGTACTGCGTATGCAGCATGCTGGCGCGACGAAAGTCGGCGCGGCACACGCGGCGCACGAACACCCTGTCACGTCCGGGCGCGTTGCAACTCATGGTGGTCAGGATGGATTCGGCGCCGACCTCCTTCACCTGCAACAAGCATTCGTACTCTTCAGCCGCCGTTGGCCGCCACATCGATGTCAGCGTCAAGCCGGCCTTGAGGGGCACCGCGGCGTTCTTCTGCGCTTCGATCTCTTCCGCGGCATCGGCGGGCGCCGGCGGGCAATCGCCTCCGGCCACGAGCCCGTCGGGGACGTTGCCCCCTTCACCACCAAATCCTAACGCGCCGAAAAACTCCTGGAGTCCCGAAGCGGGCGGCTTCACGTCGGATGGTGCTGTCGCCGGCGAACTGGGCTCAGCGGGAGCCGGGGCGGCCGTGGACGTTGCGGCCGGCGCCGCACCGTCCGCCTCGCTTGCTCTGTTTTCCGGCGATGATGAGCCGCAACCGGTGACGAGCAAAACTGATAAGACCGCTAAACCTGAACGGCGGCGTACTCGCATGGCACATCCCCTGAGTAAACGCCCGGCCGGATGATAAAATCCGTCACACCTCGCGGACACATGGACATCCCACCAGAAGACAGCCCGGACCGGATGCTGTCTATCGTCTATGGCGAGCTACGCCGGTTGGCGGCCAGCTATCTCAGTCGTGAACGCCCGGGCCACACGCTGCAGCCCACCGCGCTCGTTCACGAGGCCTACATGCGGTTGATCGATCAACGGCAGATCGACTGGTCCAATCGTGCGCAATTCGTCGGGCTTGCGGCGGTGATGATGCGCCGCATCCTCGTCAACCACGCGCGCGATCGCGTCGCTGAGAAACGCGGCGCCGGCGCCGAGCACGTGCCGATCACCCTGGCGGGCGAGCCGATGGGTGCGCCCCAGATCAACCTGCTCGACCTGCACGAGGCGCTGAACGATCTGGCCGACACCGATGCGCGAAAAGCCAAGATCGTCGAGCTGAAATTCTTTGGCGGGCTCACGACCGAGGAAATTGCGCAGCACCTCGAGATCTCGACCGCGACGGTGGAACGAGACTGGAAGTTCGCGCGCGCGTGGTTGTATCGTGCCGTGTCTGGCAGCGAAGAAGGCAATTAGCCGGCGCTTAGTTGTTGCGTGCGCGAGTAATTCGGCGCCAGGATGCCCTCGAGCAATCCCTTCACCACCGCTTCCGTCTTGGAATGCACGCCCAACTTGAAATAGGCGTTTTTCAGATGGAACGACACGGTGTTGATACTGACGCCCATCACATCAGCGGCAGTTTTCTTGTGATGACCTTCCAGCAACAACGCCAGCACGCGCTTTTCCTGCGGCGTTAACCGATATTGATGAGATCGCTGACTGTCCATGATGCGAACCTGGCCTCTGACAGGTAACGCACCGTGGAGCAGGCAAAGCCGTCATCATTCGGACTTGAATTTCGCGAGATCGGACTCGATTTGGCGGCGAAGCCCGACGGCGGGACCTGCCGCTGCCGCCGGGAGCGTTTTCAGGGCCTGTTCGAGCGTCTGCACCGCTTCCGTCTTTTGACCAAGCCGGTACTGTGCCCAGCCAAGCGTATGCAGATACACCGGATTGGGCGAGCCTGCCCGCTCGATTGCGCGCCGCGCGTATTCGAGCGCGAGCGCTGGATTCCGAACGGCGTCGACCTCTGTACTCACGAGGGCCCACGCATATTCATTGAAGGCTTCGCCTCCGGCCCCCGGCTGCTCGGTGCCCGCTCGTAACAGCACCAGGGCGCGCTCTGCGTCTCGGCGCGCCTCGTCGCGGTGTCCGCTCGCCATCAAGATGCGGACGCGTTGATTCAACATGTAAGACAATTCCGTCCGGATCCGCGCATTCGCTGGATCGGCTTTCGCCAATCCATCGAGCTCGCTGATCGCGCGCCCGAACGCTTCGCTCGCCTCTTCCGGCTGCTTCTTGTCGATGTGCACGTTGGCCAGATACGTATAGGACACGGCGAGTCGCCGTTTCACCTCCGCGTCCAGCGGATTACGCGAAAGCAATTGTTGATGCTGGCGGATTGCCTCCGCCAGCCGCGTCGCCGCCTCGTCTGGCTGCCGATTGAGCCGCAAGGCGTTGCCAAGGCCGGTCGCGTTGACGGCGTGCATCACCTGGATGGCGCGGTCGTCGGGCCGCTCGCGCAACAGCTCTTCAGTCAGCGCCAGGTTACGCTCACAGTTACTGATTGCGCCGGCGACGTCGCCGACGGCGATCAGCGTCGTGCACAGACGCGCCGTGGTCTCCGCCAGCGCGGCGCGCGCCACCGACGTCGACGGCACGCCGGCGGCGTAGGCCGCCTCGCGCGTCGCCAATGCCTCGCGGAATTTCGCGACTGCGTCCTGGACGGCGCCACGCGCGAAATCGGCGTAGCCGATTCGCATCGTGCTCGTGGCGATATCGACACGCGCCGCTAACGAGTCTGGTGCGTCGGCAACGAGTGCGCGGCGGATGGCTTCGGCTTTCCGATAGCTGTTGATTGCGCCCTCGATGTCGCCGAGATTGGCCGCACCCGGGTTGCCCTGGACGTCGCCAACGCGATCGTATGCGGCGGCCAGCTCCTTCTGCAGTTCGCGGTCGCCGGCTGCCTCCGCAGCCAGACTGTCGAGATACTCGAGGGCTTTGCTGACCACCAGCAGCCGCGCCTTGGTTGATCCTGGCAACGTCGCGATGGCGTCATGGAACTCGAACAGGAATGACGTCGACAGCCGCCGCACGTCGGCGAAGCGGCGCTCGGCGCGGGCGCGCTCGGCGCTCGCGACGCGGGCCTGCCAGCTGGTGGCGATCACGCCGCCAATCAGCGACAGCACGATCGCCGCCGCGGCAGCGACACCGAGCCGCCGCCGGCGCACGAATCGGGCGGCCCGGTAGGTCCACGAGTCACCGCGCGCGGTGACAGGGAGCGCCTCCATATGGCGCCGAACGTCGTCGGCGAGCAACGCCACCGAGGCGTATCGCTCCGCCGGATCGAGTCGCATCGCGGTCAGCACGATGGTGTCGAGATCACCGCGCAGACGGCGCGCCAGGCCTTCGTCACCGCGACGGGCCGCAATGGTGCTCGGCTTGGCGACCGCCGTGGCCGCGACGATTTGCCTGATCTCGTCGGGTGACTTGCCAGCGACCTCATACGGCCGCTCACCGGCGAGCAATTCGTAGAGCAACACACCGAGCGCATACACGTCCGATACCGTCGTGATGCGAGAGCCGCGCAGTTGCTCCGGACTCGCGTATTGCGGCGTCATCGCCTGCGCGCCAAATGCCGTAAGCGTCGCGGTATCCTCGGCTTCGACGAGCTTCGCGATGCCGAAGTCGAGAAGCTTCGGCACGCGTTCGGCGGTGACGAGGATATTCGACGGCTTGATGTCACGATGGACGACGAGTTGCTGATGCGCATAAGCCACTGCCCCACAAACCTCGCGGAACAGTTGCAGGCGCGCATCCACCGGCAGGTGGTGGCTACGGCAATACTCGTCGATTGGTACCCCGTCGACATACTCCATCACGAAGTATGAGAGACCGTCTTCGCTCGTGCCGCCGTCGAGCATGCGTGCGATATTTGGATGCTCGAGCCCGGCGAGGATCTGCCGTTCGTGGCGGAAGCGTTCGAGGACCGCTTCGCTGTCCATTCCGCGCTTGATCAGCTTGATGGCGACGCGCATCTCGAATTGCGCGTCGGCGCGTTCGGCAAGGAACACGGTGCCCATGCCGCCGCGACCCAGCTCGCGCACGATGCGATACACGCCGATGTGACCGCCACTCGGCATCACCGACGCGGCGACGCGCCCGAGCTCAGCGGCGGCGCTGCCGACGAACGCGCTGGCGTGCGCGTCGGCGCGCAGCAGCCGCTCCACCTCCGCGCGCAGTTCGTCATCGTCGCCGCAGGACTGTTCCAGCGCCGCCGCACGTTGCTCCGGCGCCAGCGCGAGCATGGCGTGGAACAGTTCTTCGAGTCGCTGCCACCGGTGGGCCGTCATGCGAGGCATCTTACAATTCGACCAGCCATCTTACGAGCCGCCGCCTTATCCCGATAGCTACGCTTCCGTGTAGGCGCATCTTGCGCTTGACCCTACCTCTTCGCGCAGGTGTTCAGGGCCCGCCCCACTCGCTAACCTTGCTGCCGTATGCGCATCAAGATGATGGTGGTCGCACTGGCGTCGACCGCCGCCGCCGCATCAGCGGGTGTCTATTACCTCAGCGCCCAGAACGCCGCGGCTGCGCCGACGGGCGCGGGAGCCGCCGCACCCGTCCAGTCGTCGGCGCCCACACCCGATCAGGAGGTGGTCATCGTGTGCGCCGGCGGTGACGACGTCCTTCAGGCGCCGTTGCCACAAGGCGGGTGCGCGCCTGGCCAAAGAACGATCAGCCTCCTCCGAGAAGATGAATGTCCCCTCTGCCCGCCGGATGAGAGCGCCGCGGATACCAGCGACGATCCGGCTGTGAAGGACCTCGAGAAACGCGTGCATGCACTCGAGCATGCGCCCTACTTCGAGGTTGTCGACGACGACGAGAAACCGATCTTTGTCGTTTCGCAAGACGGCGTGCGCGTCTTCAGCAAGGGCGGGATACCCAGGGCCGCATTCGGCAGCACTGCTGGCGGCGGATATTTCACGGTGAGCAATGGCTTTGCCGAAGCCTCGATCACGGCGACGAGCACGACCGGAGGAGTGCAGTTTGTCGAGGATGGATTGACTCGCCTTATCGCCTCTGGAAGTGATTCGGGTGGTGCCTCGCTGCGCATTCCGTCTGGCAACGGCGTTGTCGCCGGCATTGGCGTGTCGAAGGACGGTCCGGGAACCTTGCTGATCGGCACGCTCGCTGGACAAGTGAGAGCGACCTTTAGCGTGCCTGGTGAGCGCGCCATGGTGCAGATACAAGGGGTCAACGACGCCGGCATCTCGATGATGGAGCAAGGCACCGGTGGCGGCATGCTGCAGATCGATTCCAAGGATGGTGCGGTCGTGAAGATGGGCAACGTCAACAACGCATACGGCATCGTGATGACCGGGCCCAGGCCGGGTTTGCCGTTGGTGCCCAAGTCGGGATTGCCGGGCAGTTACTTCATGGGGTGCAAGAGCGACCAGCGTCCGGCATGCACGCCGGTGGTCCCGTGACCCACACGTCATCAAGCCGCCGGAGTGAGCGATGAATGTCAAAGAGACGCTGGGTGCGTTTGTGCTGGGTGTGGTTTCGATCGTCGCGATGCACACGCTATACGTCGAAGTCGGGGCGCAATCAGACGATGACGCGATCGTCGCTGCCGTCAACGAGGAAGGCAGGATGCGGCTGATCGACCCCGAGTCTGAACCCGGTCCCGGCGAGCGCAAGGTTCTCTTGAGGCCCCCGGAATATGAACCGGAGTGTCAGGCCAAGCTGAACGCTGATGTGGCCGGCCTTCGCAATCGCATCGCTGTACTCGAGGCCAACACCAATGAAGGCACAAATGAGAAGGCCACCGCGCCGTTCGAAGTCGTGAATGAAGCGGGAACCGTGGTGTTCTCGGTCGTCGAGCAGGATGGCGACCTGCCCATGTTGACGCGCTTCTTCGACGACACGGGTGCGCGAACGGCGATGATTGCCGCGCGAAGCGGCGGCGGCGAAGTCAGCGTCTTTTCCGCTCGCCCATCCGCGAGTCCCGGCCAGACCACATCCGGCGTCGAGACGACGATCTCCGCATGGGGCGATTACGCCGACCTCAGTGTGACGGTGAATTCCGGGGTGCGCTTCCGGGCTGGACGCCGGCCGAAAGGCAACTATGCGCTGTCGATGTTCAATGCCGGCGGGAAACTCGTCGCTGGCATGGGCGAAACAGAGTACGGCGCCGGCACCGCGCTGATTTTCGATGCCTCTGGCAAGACGCGCGTGGCGGCGCATACTGACACGGCCGACGGCCCTGGGTTCCTCCAGGTGTTCAACGGCGGCACCTTGCCAGTCGCGACGCTGTCTGGCAAGGGCGCCGCTCACTCAGGGTTGTTGCAGCTCACCAACCAGACGGGCGATCCGATGGTGAACGTTGAAATCTTCCCGAGCGGTGTTGGTGCTGTCCGTGCGGGGCCAAGCACGTTTCAACACGGGCTGATGTTTCTTCCGCTGCCAGGCAGCTACATCCAGGGCAGACCATGATGCTGAAAACGAGGAGGTTTGCTGGCGTTGCAGCTTTTATCTGTGGCGCCGTCGTCGCGATC